>NZ_JBHSOF010000018.1:0-132012 GCF_042656005.1 Kitasatospora misakiensis
CCGCCCCCGCCCCGGCCGGCAGCGCCGCCGCCGGGCCGGGCACCGAGCCCGCCCGCCAGCCGGCCCCGGCCGCGCCGCCCGGCCGGCTGGAGGTGCTGGAGGCGCTGGTCGGCCTGGCCGGCGTCAAGGAGCAGGTGGCCACCCTGGTCAACCTCAACAAGCTGGCCCGGCGCCGCGAACTGGCCGGCATGCCGGCCCTCCCGATGAGCCGGCACCTGGTCTTCGCCGGCCCGCCCGGCACCGGCAAGACCACGGTCGCCCGGCTCTACGGCGCGATCCTCGCGGAGCTGGGCGTGCTGCGCAGCGGGCACCTGACCGAGGTGGCCCGGGCCGACCTGGTCGCCTCGATCATCGGCGGCACGGCGATCAAGACCACCGAGGTGTTCCAGCAGGCGCTCGGCGGCGTCCTGTTCATCGACGAGGCGTACACCCTCTCGGCGGGCGCCGGCGGCTCCGGCCCGGACTTCGGGCGGGAGGCGATCGACACCCTGGTCAAGCTGATGGAGGACCACCGCGAGGACGTGGTGGTGATCGTGGCCGGCTACTCCGCCGAGATCACCGACTTCCTGGCCAGCAACCCCGGCCTGGCCTCCCGGTTCAGCCGGACCGTCGAGTTCGCCAACTACGAGGTCGACGAGCTGGTCACCATCGTCGAACGCGCCGCCACCGGCCACGGCTACGAGCTCGCCGAGGGCACCGGGGAGGCCCTGACGCTGCTCTTCGAACGGATGCCGCGCGGCGAGGACTTCGGCAACGGCCGGGCGGCCCGCAAGGTCTTCGAGGAGATGGTCGACCGGCAGGCGACCCGGCTGGCTGAGCAGGCCGAGATCAGCGACCAGGACCTCGCCCTGCTCCTCCCCGCGGACGTCGGCGTCGACCTCGAACCGCCCGCGAAGGAGGCCGACGGCACCGAGCCGCTCGCCGAACTCCAGGCCCTGGTCGGCCTGCCCGCCGCCAAGGCGCAGGTCGAGGACTTGGTGAACCTGATCCGTCAGGTCCACCGCCGGCAGGAGGCCGGGCTGCCGACCGCCACCATCAGCCACCACCTGGTCTTCGCCGGCCCGCCCGGCACCGGCAAGACCACGGTCGCCCGACTGTACGGGCGGCTGCTGGCCGAGCTGGGCGTGCTGCCCGGTGGCCAACTCGTCGAGACAGCGCGCGCCGACCTGGTCGGCCGCTACGTCGGGCACACCGCGCAGCTCACCAAGGAGGCCTTCGACCGGGCGCGCGGCGGCGTCCTCTTCGTCGACGAGGCGTACACCCTGACGCCCCGGCACGGAGGCGGCGGCGACTTCGGCCAGGAGGCCGTGGACACCCTGATGAAGCTGATGGAGGACCACCGGGACGAGGTGGTGGTGATCGTGGCCGGCTACGAGGACGAGATGCGGCACTTCCTCTCCTCCAACCCCGGTCTCGCCTCCCGCTTCTCCCGCCAGATCGACTTCGGCCACTACACCGACGGCGAGCTGGTCACCATCGTGCGCAACCACGCCGTCTCCGCCGGGTACGAGTGCGCGCCGCAGACACTGGCGGCCCTGGAGCACCTGTTCGCCGGCGTCCCGCGCGACCGCACCTTCGGCAACGGGCGCTTCGCCCGGCAGACCCTGGAGGGCATGATCACCCGCCAGGCCGGCCGGCTCAGCCGGCTGGAGGTCGCGGACCTCTCGGAGCTGAGCCTGCTGCTGCCCGAGGACATCGCCGCGGAGCGCTCGGGCAGCCCGGTGTGAGCGCCGGGGGTGGTGGGCGGTTCGGCCGGCCCGTCGCTGTGGCGGCCTGCGGTCTCGCCGTGCTCGGTGCGGCCGCCGGGCCGGCGGTGGCGGCGGGTGCCGGGGTGGTGCCGGTGTCCGTCGCGGCGGAGACCGCGGCGCCGTTGGCCGGGGCGCCCGCCGCCGGGGCCTCGCCGTCGGCGGGGGCGGAGCGGCCCGCGATGGGGCAGACCCTGTCCGACGTCCGGCAGAACGGCTGCCGCAAGCCGGCCACCCGCAGCGCCGACCGGCCCGCGTGGTCCCAGGTCTATCTGCGGCCCGACGCCGTCTGGCCGCTGAGCCGGGGCGCCGGGGTGACGGTGGCCGTGATCGGCTCCGGGGTGGACGCCGCGGCGGGAGCGGCCTCCGGCGCGCTGGCCGGGCGGCTGACGCTCGGCGCCCGGCTGCACGGCGAGGGCGACGCGGGCCGGGACTGCGTCGGCCACGGCACCGTCCTCGCCACCCTGGTGGCCGGCCGCCGCCCCGCCGACGGCGGCCCGTCCGGCGTCGCCCCCGGCGCGAAGGTGCTGGCCGTGGCCGTCACCGACGACGCCGGGAGCACCAACGCCGACCTGCTCTCCCGGGGGATCCGCGCGGCGGCCGACGGCGGCGCCCGGATCGCCGTGGTCGCGGCGCCGATCGCGGAACCGGCCCCGGCGCTCGCCGAGGCGGTCGGCTACGCGACGGCGAAGGGCATGCTGCTGGTCGCCCCGGTCGGGCCGGACAACCAGTCGGTGGCCGGCCCGGTCTATCCGGCCGGATACCCCGGGGTGCTCGCGGTGGCGGGGATCGGCCCGGACGGCTCCCCGGCGGGCGGTGCGGCGGGCCCCGGTTCGTCCGCCGGTGCTGCCGCTGGTCCTGCCGCCGGCGCTGCTGCCGGTCCTGCCGCCGGGCGGACCTCGCGGGTGGACCTCGCCGCGCCCGGCGAAGCACTGCTGGCCGCCGGACCGGGCGGCGGCACCTTCACCGCCTCCGGGCCGAGCTACGCCGCCGCCCTGGTGGCCGGGGTGGCGGCCCTGGTGCTCGGCCGGTCGCCGTCGCTGACCGTCGAGCAGCTCGCCGACCGGCTGCGCGCCACCGCCTACCGGCCCGGCACGGCCCTGCCCGATCCGGCGGTCGGCTGGGGCGCGGTGGACCCGGTCACGGCGGTCGGCACCGCGACCCGGGCCGAGGCCGCCGCCCCGGCCGCGACCCCCGACCCGGTCGTCCTCCCGCCGCCGCCCGACCGGACGGCCGTACGGCTGGCCTCGGCCGTCACCGGGGCGAGCCTGGGCGGTGCGGCGCTGATCGGCCTGGCGGCCGCCGCGGCACGCGTCGGCCGGAAGCGGAGCAGGAACGGGGCCGGAGTGGGGGAGCGGGCCCCGCAGCCTGAGTGACCGCCCGGTGCGGCGCCCCGGCGCGACGGCCAACGTCACGCCAACGCGGGTGGCACGGTCGCGTTGGTCCCGCGTTGGCGACGGCTGCCAGCGTGGCAGTGCCCGGGGAACGGTCCGATCGCAAGTGGCACACCCCGGTGCACCGAGACAGCGATCGACCCCGGTACCGACCGACCGAGGTACCGATGAATGGTGTGAGGGGCTCAACAGCCGTGGCCATCGACGCAACCGCCCAGGCCGGGACGACCACCGGGGACGCCCGGGGACCCGCCGTGCCCGCCCCGGCCGCCGCCCGGCCCACCCTGGACCAGGAGACCCTGGCCGAGCTGTACCGCCTGCACGGCGGCTACCTGCTGCGCGCGATGCTCCGGGTCACCAGCGGCGACCGCGGCAAGGCCGAGGACATCGTCCAGGAGACCCTGCTGCGCGCCTGGCAGAACCCGGCGGCCATGCAGCGCGGCGCCGAGCACAGCCGTCCCTGGCTGTTCACGGTGGCGCGCCGCATCGCCATCGACCACTACCGGATGCAGGCCGCCCGCGCGCAGGAGGTCGCCGACGAGACCCCGGAGGACCACGCCGGCGCCCACGACCCGTACGACGAGGTGCTCGTCGCCCGGGACATGGCGGTGGCGATGGCCGAGCTCCAGCCCCACCACCGGGACGTCCTGGTCGAGCTGCACATGAAGGGCCGGTCGATGGCCGAGGTGGCGCGGGTGCTGGGGGTGCCGGTCGGCACGGTGAAGTCCCGCAGCTTCTACGCCGTCCGCGCCCTGCGGCCGATCCTGGAGGCCCGCGGCATGGCCTGGGCCGGCTGACCCGGCTGACCCGGCTGTCCTTGTTGGCGTGAACCGTTTCGCCTCCGCCGCCCGTTGACCAGGGTGGCGGCACCGCCACCGGCGCCTGTCCCCCCGTACGGGCGCCGGGCCCTCGGTCGCCCCGGCGTTCCGCCCTTGTGGGAGCGCGGACGCCGGGGCGCCGTTAAGCCCTGACCCACGTCGGGGCCCGTTACCCCGGGGCGGTCGGCCGGTCCCCCCAGACGGCCGACCGCCCCGGTTCCGTTCGAACCGCGGCGGCTCGCGGCGGTTCACGGCCCGGGGTTCACCACCCCAGCAGGTACGCCCCCCGGCGCAGCCCGGCCAGCACCGTGTCGGCCATGGCCTCGGCCTCGGTGTCGCCGGTCGCCGGGCCGCCGGCCTCCGCCACCGCGCCCCGGTCGACCGCCCCGCGCCCGTTGAGCACCACGCCTCCGTTGAGCACCACGTAGTGCAGCGCCGCGCCCGTCGCCCGGCTCTCCCGGCGGAAGGCGTCCAGCGCCGTCGGCGCGACCGAGCCCTCCACCACCACCTGGTAGCCGCCCGAGGCGAAGGCGAAGGCCGCCTGCGCGGTGGCCGCCAGCGCGGTCACGTTCTGCCGCCGGGCCTCCGGCTGGTCCGGTGCGACGTACCCCTGCCGGACCGCCCGCCGGAAGTCCTCCGCGCGCAGGTGGACGCTGGGGAAGAGCGCGGCCGCGACCAGCGGGGCGACCGCGCCGCTCCCGGCGCCGGCGGCCGGGTCGGAGAGGACGACCACGCTGCCCGCTCCCCGTCCGCCTCCGAGTTCCGGCCCACCAATGGTCGTACGGTTCACCTGCTGATCCCTTCGCGGGCCGGGGGGAAGGACGGGGCCGGGGCGGGACGGGGCCGGAGCGCACGGGGGCCGGCCGGAATCGGACCACGGGTCGGCCGAACCCGGCGAAACGGACAGCCGACCGCCTCGTCCCTACGAGTGACTGCTGTCGGGGATCAACCTAGTCCACGCTGTGCCCCGGAGTCCTCCCCCTCCTCGGAGCTCCCGCCGTCCCTCCGCCGGGCCTTCGCTCTCCCGCTACCTGCGCACACGCAGCACGATCGGGTTGGTGAGCGCGGCCATCGGGCCCCACGGGAGCTCGGCGCCCATGGCGTTGCCCCGGCCCGGCGTCCCGTCGGCCCTCGGGTGCCGGACCTCGGCCCGGACGAACGCGGCGAGCGAGGCCGTGGTCCGCCAGACCACCGTGCCCGCGCCCTCGGCGGGCAGTGACTCCTGGTGCAGCTGCCCCTCGTCGGTCAGGAACCGCACCGTGCCGTTCGGCACCCCGGAGACGTCGAGCCGGACGTCCACCGGCGCGTCCGCCGGGACGGCCAGCTCCTCGCCGATCCCGGCCTGCCGGCCGTGCCCGGTCGCGGTGAACTCCAACCGGACGGCCGCCGACTCGGCCAGCCAGCTGCGGCCGGCGCGGAGGCCCGCCAGGACGGCGTCCCGGTGGAGGTCCTCGGCGAGCACCACGGTGTGCGGCGAGCCGATCGCCTGCGGGGCGCTGTGCGCGTCGCTGTTGCCCATCGCGGGCAGCCAGGAGCGCCCGTCGCGCAGCGCCACCGCCAGCTGGGCGTCCCAGCCGTCCACCGCCGACTCGTCGTCGTACGTCCACGGGCCGTTCCACACCTCGACGGCGTCCGCGTGCTCGTACCCGAACTTCCACTGGCAGGCGACGTACGGGCAGTACGGGTGCGCGGGGACGACGAGCCCGCCCTGCCGCCGCACCTGGCGGGCGAACCGGGGGAGCGCCTCGTCGCGCGAGCGGTAGCGCCAGTCGACGAACTCGCCGGGCCGCAGGCCGAGCGCCAGCCAGTGGCCGTTGCGGGTGGTGACCTCCTCGCCGAGCAGGATCAGCAGGTCGGGACCGGCCAGCGGGCCCCAGACGCCGTGGGCGGAGGAGGTGTTGTGCTCGGTCGACACGATGAAGTCCAGCCCAGCCTCCCGCGCCCCGGCGGCCACCTCGGCGGGCTGCCGGCGCCCGTCGGAGTGCACGGTGTGCACGTGGCAGTCGCCCCGGTACCAGGCCCGACCGCGCCCCCGGGCCCGCTCCGGCGGGTAGGCGGGGGCGAACTCGCCACCGGGCGCGCCGAACCGCAGCGTCACGTCGACCCGGTACGCCAGCCCCTGCGGCGCCACCTGGTACGGCCCGAGAACGACGTGCCACTTGCCCGGGCGGATCGGCCCCGGCAGGTACCCGGGGGTGGCCTGCTCCCGGCTCACCGCGAACTCCGTCCGGAAGCCGCCCGACCAGCCCCGGAAGCCGCGACCCCCGAGGTCGGTCCCGCGCTCGTCGAAGAGCCCGATGTCACAGGAGTTCCCCGGGGTACCGGGCGGCACCGTCGGCCTGTCGTACCGGTAGGAGACGGCGATCTCGCGGACGCCGGGCGGCACGTCGAAGGGCAGGTGGACGAAGTCGGGCGCGCCGGTCGGCAGCGTGCCGGTCAGCGTGATCGTCCGGTCCGGGGCGGGTGCCGTCGCCTCCTCGGCGTGCGCGGCGCCCGCCGTCGCCGCCACCACCCCGACCGCGCCCGCCGCCAGTAACCCGCGCCGGCCCAACCGCGCCCGCTCGCCGTGCACGTCCTCCGTCATAGGGTGCCTCCGCTCTCGCCGTGGATGCTCGCGGCCCCTTACCTACCCACCCGGATGAACCCCCGGTGAGCCCCACCCCACGCCCACCCGACACCCCCATGAAGCCCGCCCCGGCTCGCGCCCACCCCACCCACCACCCCCGCCCTGCCGGATGACCGGCAGGGCGGGGCTTGATCACGGGTCCTTGGGCGAGAAGAGTGCGCTCGGCCGGACGTACTACACGACCACGGTGACCGGCTCGCCGAGGTAGAGCAGCGGGAACCGATGGCCGAGGGCAATGGACGCCACGGCGGCACGGATGCGGCGCTCGATGTACGGCTCGGTGTAGCGGGGCAGGAGATCGATCGGCACCCACTCCAACGCGCGCGTCTCCGGCGCGTGGTTGATCGGGACGGACAGGGCGGCAGCGTCCGTCACGCTCATGCGTCCGCCGTCGCACACGATGCTGATGCGCTCGGGGGTGCCCGTGTTGCTGTTGTAGGGCACCTGGTCCCCGAGCAGGCCGTGACTGATTTCCCGGTCCAGCCCGATCCGGTCGAACAGCACCCTTCGTGCTGCCGTGATGATGGGCTCGCCGGGTGCGACGTCACCGCCGGGAAGGGTCCAGTCCGCGCGATACGTCGGGTGGACCAGCAGCACGGAGTTACCGGCCTGGTTGAGGATGAGCACTTGGGTGCCGATGCGCCGGCGGGGGTCTTCCATGACGGCTCCAGGTGAGGTGAGGGGCCCATCCCGGCAGGATGCAGGCCGGGATGGGCGGACCCGGAGGGCGGTTCACCTTGAGAATCTCCTCCGGGGGCATGTGACTCCGCCCGTCCCGCTGGGGGACCGGAACGGGCGGAGCCGACCCGTCGTTCGAGCGACGGGGTGCCGCTTCCCTGGCAGTTGCCAACCCCTGGGGAGACGGCGTCCACCGTGTTGACCAAGGCACGGTGGAGTTGGTGCCCGTCCGCACACCGGATTGTGGGCGCGGCGCGGGACGGGTGAACGGGGGGTGTTAATAGCTTTCGAGCCGCCCGGCGGCCCTGTCGGGCGCGGCAGCGTCGTCGGCCTGCTCGCCCCCCTGGCCCGCGGAGTTGGGCTCGTCGGTGGGCGTGTTTTCCTTGTGCGGTTCGATCGGCATTGCTGTTCTCCTCCTAAGCGGGATGGTGGAGTTGCGGTTGACCATGTCGGCACGCATCAGAGCCTGACGGCGCCACCGGTCCGCTCGTTCGGCAGACTCTCCGTCGCGCTCACGCCGCACCACTCGCCGACCGCGAGCCGAGTCCGCGCTTCCTGGCGCCCAACTCGGTCTCCGTGGCGGCCGGTTCGATCTCGCTGTGGTAGGTCGTCCACTCGATGCCGCCCTCCGGGGGGCGACCGTTCGGTGGTGGGATACACAGAGAGCGCCGAACATGGTTACGTCGTACGGATGGACGGCACAGTCAGGGAGTGGGAACGGGCCTACGATCGACTCCAGGCAGATGCGCTGACCCGAGCTGCGTCTCTGGAACTCATTCGCAAGGCACGGAAGGAGCTACTCCCATGAACGCCCCCGATCTGTCCCGGGCATCCTGGTTCAAGTCGAGCTACAGCGGTAATGGCGGCTCCTGCGTAGAGGTAGCGGCCGACTTCCCCGGCATGGTTCCGGTCCGGGACTCCAAGGACCCGTCCGGCCCCGCGCTGGTCTTCCCCGCCGACGCGTGGCACGCGTTCGTTGCCGGAGTGCAGGGTGGCGAGTTCGGCGACGTCTGAAGTGGTGCGTTGAGCGCACCCGCCACCGAGGCCCCACCGCCCATGATCTGGGCGGTGGGGCCTCGGTGTGTCAGGCCCCACGTCCGCGCGGCGGCCCCGTGAAGGCCGACCCGGGTTGCGCGCGGGGGTGGGGCGGGCCCTGAATAGGAGGGATTCAGATCATCTGACAGTCGGGCAGATTCGGAGCTTTGCATGTCACTCAGTCGGCGGACCCTTCTGGTGGCCACGGCCGGCACCGCCCTGGCCGCCTGCGCGCCGACGGCGAGCCCGGCGACGAGTTCGACGATGAGCCCGGCGACAAGCCCGGTGCCGACAGCGGCCGTCGAGCCGCCGACAGTCGCTCCGCCCACGGTGACGCCCACGGCGACGTTCACTCCGACGCCCGCCCCGACGTCCGCCACGCCCGCCACCCTCCCCGCCCGCGCCGTCATCACCGCCCGCTACGCCGGCGTCGCCCCCGCCGCCTGGGGCCTCGACGTGCCCGGGGTGCTCACCGCCCTCCCCAGGTCGGCCGCACCCGCCGTCGCCCTCACCTTCGACGCCTGCGGCGGTCCCGGTGGCTCCGGCTACGACGCCGCCCTCGTCGGGACCCTCCGCGAGCACGGCGTCCCCGCGACCCTCTTCCTCAACGCCCGCTGGATCGACGCCAACCCCGCCGTCTTCGACGCTCTCGCCGCCGATCCGCTCTTCGAGATCGCCAACCACGGCACCGCCCACCGCCCCCTCTCCGTCACCGGCCGCGCGGCCTACGGCATCGCGGGCACCCGCGACCCCGGCGAGGTCTACGACGAGATCGCGGGCAACCAGGCCAAGCTGACCGCCCTCCTCGGCCGTCCGCCGGGCTTCTTCCGCTCCGGCACGGCCCACTACGACGACGTCGCCACCCGGATCGCCGACGATCTCGGGCAGCGGATCGCCGGCTTCAGCACCAACGCCGACGGTGGCGCCACGCTCCCCGCCGCGCAGGTCCAGCGGGAACTCCTCGACGTCGCTCCGGGCGGGATCGTCCTCGCCCACATGAACCACCCCGCCTCCGGCACCGCCCGCGGCCTGGCCGCCGCGCTCCCCGCCCTCCTCGCCGCCGGGCGTACCTTCACCCGCCTCTCCGACGCCTTCCGCTGACCCCTTCCGCCGTGGACACCGGCAGCGCCGCCGCCACCCGGTACCCGGGCCCGTGCGGGGCCGCGCTCAGCAGCCCGCCGTACAGCGCCACCCGCTCGCGCAGCCCGAGCAGCCCGTGCCCGGTCGACAGCTCCTGCTGCCCGTCCGGCGGACGGCCGCCGCCGTCGTCGACCACCTCGATCAGCAGCGCCCGGTCCCAGGTGATCCGCACCACCGCCCGGGTCCCGGGGCCGGCGTGCTTGGTGATGTTGGTGGCGGCCTCCTGGACCAGCCGGTACGCGGTCTGGCTGACGCTGTCGTCGATCCGCAGCGGGGCGCCCCGGGTCTCCACGGAGATCCGGACGCCGGCCTTCCGGACGTCCGCCAGCAGCTGGTCGAGGTCTCCCAGACCGTGGCTATAGCCGTCCTCGACCGCCGCCTCGGAGCTGCGGAGCAGCCGCAGCATGTGCCGCAGCTCGGCCATCGTCGACCGGCCGAGGTCCTCGATGTGGCCGAAGGCCTCCGCGCGCGCCGGGTCCTCCAGGGCCGTGACCCGCGCCGTCTCCGCCCGCATGACGATCACCGCGACGGCGTTGGCGACGATGTCGTGCAGCTCCCGCGCGATCCGCACCCGCTCCTGGGTGACCCGCAGCCGCGCCTCGGCGACCTCCTGCCGGTGCCGTTCGGTGGCCTCCTCGGCGGCCCGGCTCCACCGGGCGAAGCCCCAGACCACCAGGGTCACCGGGAGGTAGAAGGCGAGGTTCGCGACCAGGACGGAGACGGTCCGGGTGCCCTGGTAGTTGCCGATGGTCTCGGCGATCGCCAGCCCGAGCGGGACGAGGGTGAGCACCAGCGCCGCGTACGCGACCGGCCGGCGGCACTGCGCGGCGACGGTGTAGAGGGCGATCATGAGCCCGAAGCACGGCACGTAGTCGAGCGCGTCGGCCCACGAGAGCAGGTCGGCGCCGGCCGAGATCACCCATACGGCGCCGAAGACCGCCACCGGCCACCGGCGGCGCACCACCAGGGCGGCGGCCTCGCCCAGGGCGAGCAGGACCATCCACAGCCGCTGGTCCCAGCTCGCCCAGGGGGTGAGCACGGTGCCGAAGTAGAACAGCTCGGGGACGACGGCCGCGAGCGCCAGTGCGACGTCCTGCCAGCAGACCGTCCGGAAGACTGTCGGGGCGAGGCCCGGCCTGACCTCCCGGGCCGTGCCCGGGAGGTCGCGTTGCGCGGTTGTGGTCATCCTGATCGCCCCACCGTGCGGTCAGGCCGCGTCGGCGGCATCGGCGGCGTCGGCCGCGACCAGGGACGCGGGGCGCCGGCAGCAGACCGGGCTGCTGCCGCAGGTGCCGCAGCTGAAGTCCTCGGCGCTGGAGTGGACGTCCTGCTCGAACGCCGGGCCGAGCCACCACTCGTCGGGCGGGCCGGGCTTCCGGGCCGGGCGCACCACCTGGAAGCCGAGTTCGGCGTAGACCGCCCACTGGTCCCCTTTGTGGCGGATCAGGAGTTCGGCGGTCCGCTCCGGCGTGGAGGTCACGGCGGGGACCTCGAACCGGGTCGGCCAGATCAGCGTCAGCATGGCCGCCGCGGTGCTGATGCCGTCCCCGTGGACCGCCGCCAGGCCGATGCCGGCGACGGGGAGCAGCTCGGCCGGGCCGTCCTGCCCCGGTGACCGGGAGATCCGGAGGATGTATCTGCGCCACGGGCTCGCGAGCTCCCGGGGCGGATCCGGGACCAGCACGGTCGAGGCGCTGGTCATGAAGCCGTGTGCCAGCAGCTTGCCGGGCACTCCGTCGCGCACCTGGGTGTGCACGGTGACGAGCAGAGCGGGCACGTCGGTAACGGAACTGCTACTCATGGTTACACCTCGTAACCGTCCTGGCCCGCTCCGGTTCCTGCGGGCGATGTACCTCCACCCTCCTCCCGTCCCTGTCCCGGGAACATGAGCCCTCGGCCCCACCCGCGCCCCGACCTCACCGGACCGGACGGGGCGCCGGGTCGGGGGGCCGGGCTACCGCAGGACGGTGATGGCCGTCGCCAGGTGGCCCTCGTGGACGCGCCAGCGGCCGTCCAGGGTGGGGAGCGGGGAGGGGACGAGGAGGGTGGCGGTGAAGGTGCCGTCGGGGCGGAGGGTGAGCTCGGCCTCGGAGAAGTCGAGGAAGGTGTGGGTGAGCGGGAACCAGGTCTTGTAGACGGATTCCTTGGCGCTGAAGAGGATCCGGTCCCAGGGCACGCCCGGGTGGGCGGCGCTGAGGGCGGTGTCGCGCCGCTGTTCGGCGGGGAGGGCGATCGCGTCGAGGACGCCCTCGGGGAGCGGGAGGGCGGGTTCGGCGTCGATGCCGACCGAGACGACGTCACCGGCCCGGGCCACGGCGGCGGCGCGGAAGCCGGCGCAGTGGGTGAGGGAGCCGATGACGCCGTCGGGCCAGCTCGGGGCGCCGCGCAGGCCGGGGACCAGGGGGCGGTAGGGGACGCCGAGGCGGCCCAGGGCGAGGCGGGCGCAGTGGCGGACGGTGGTGAACTCGCGGCGGCGGGATTCGACGGCGCGGGCGACGGCCGCCTCCTCCTCGGGCTCCAGGCGGGCCTCGGGCGGGTCGGCGTAGGCGGTCTCGACGAGGACGGGTGCGGGCAGGAGTTCGCTGATCACTGTTCCCCCGGACAGGACGGACGACAAGAAGGCTGCGCAAGTCGGAGGATAGCGTGATGATCGGCCCGGCGGCTGGCCCGGTGATCGGCTATTCGAAGGCGGCGGCGGCCTCCCGCAGGGCGCGGGCCACGGTCTCCGGGTCGTCGGGGCCGGGGTCGCCGGGGCGGTAGGTGACGGCGCGCAGGCCGCCGTCGTACCGGAACGAGCGGTGGCGCTCGTACACCGGCCAGGACACCGGGGACTTGCGGTCGACGCCGACGCTGATGCCCTGGAAGGGCGCCATCCCGATGAGCTGGTGGACGGGGCCCAGTCGGCCGCTCTCGGTGCCGTCGACGAGGACGCGGAACTCCCAGCGCAGCCCCGGCAGCGCGGTGGCCTCGACGGTGACCAGGTGGGCGCCGGGGGCGAGCGGGCCGGCGTCGGCCTCGAAGAGTTCGCCGTACTGGTTGTAGGCGAGGCGCAGCCGGCCGTCCTCGACGTAGAGGCTGTAGCCGCCACCCTGGTCGCCGTGGGAGACCAGCACGCCGGCGTCCCCGGCGCCGTGGTGGGCGAGTTCGGCCTCGATGGTGAAGGAGCGGAAGGAGATCAGCCGGGACGAGCGGTACCGTTCGAGCTCGGGCGTGCCGGCCAGCAGGCGCAGCGGGCGGCGCAGCCGGGCGTCGTCGGGGTGCCGGCGGGCGAGCGCGCCGCTGCCGTCGGCCAGCGGGAAGACCCCGTTGTGCCAGGCGGCGGCCTCCCAGGCCTCGGACAACTCCTTGACCAGCCACGGGTGTTCGGCGGCGAGGTCGTGGATCTCGGTGGGGTCGGTTCGCAGGTCGTACAGGGCCCACTCGCCGTCCTCGTACGGCGTGCCGGGGCGGTGCAGGGTGACCAGCTTCCAGCCGTCGCGGTAGTAGCTGCGGTTGCCGGTCATCTCGCAGTACTGCTCGTGGTGGGTGGAGCCGGCGGCCGGGTCGCGCAGGACGCTGCTGAAGGGGAAGCCGTCCAGGAACTGCACGGGCTGTCCGGCGCGCTGGGCGGGCCGTTCGACGCCGGCGAGGTCGAGCAGGGTGGGCAGCAGGTCGGTGACGTACTGGTAGGCGGTGCGGACGCCGGGGTCGTCGGCGGCGCGCGGCAGTCCGGCGGGCCAGGACAGTACGAACGGGACGCGCACCCCGCCGGCGTGGGTCTGGCCCTTGTAGAGGCGGAACGGCGTGTTGGAGGCCATGCCCCAGCCGCGCGGGTAGTGCACCAGCGAGCGCGGGCCGCCGATCAGCTCGACCTCCCGCTCGACGTCGGGGTTCCAGTCGGCGGGGAGGTTCGGGTGGTGGACGAAGCGGCTGAAGTAGCTGCGAGTGCCCTCGGCGCCGCCCTCGCCGGTGCCGCCGTTGTCGGAGGTGAACACCACGATGGTGTTGTCGAGTTCGTCGAGCGCGGCGAGCGTGTCGAGCAGTCGGCCGAGGTTCTGGTCGACGTTGTCGACCATGGCCGCGTAGACCTCCATGTAGCGGGCGTACAACCGCCGCTCGGGCTCGGTGAGTTCGCTCCACGGGCCGACCTCGTGGCCGGACTCCGCGTTGCGGTCGGGCAGTTCGGTGCCGGGTGGGAAGTGGCCGGCGGCGAGTTGGCGGGCGAAGCGGGCGGCGCGCAGCTCGTCCCAGCCGCCGTCGTAGCGGCCGCGGTGGCGGGCGAGGTCCGCGGGCTTGGCCTGGAGCGGGCCGTGCACGGCGTTGTGGGCGAGGTAGAGGAAGAACGGCTTGTCGGCGTCGTGGGCGCGCAGCGACTTGACCATGTCGATGGCCCGGTCGGTGATGTCGTCGGTGTAGTAGTAGTCGTCGGGGAACTCGTCGATGTACAACGGGCTGTTGTCGCGGACGAGTTGGTGCGGGTGAAAGAGACTGGTGAGGCCTTCCAGGACGCCGTAGTACTGGTCGAAGCCCTTCTGTAGCGGCCAGTTGGCGCGGTTGTCGGCGGCGTGGGAGGCGGAGTCGCGGGTGAGGTGCCACTTGCCGACGGCCCAGGTGGCGTAGCCGGCGTCGTGCAGCAGTTCGGCGAGGGTGGGGATGTCCCCGGCGACCTCCATGCCGTAGCCGGGGAAGCCGGGGTCGGCGTTGGCGACGAAGGAGTAGCCGACCCGGTGCGGGTTGAGGCCGGTGAGCAGGGCCGCCCGGGCGGGCGAGCAGAGCGGCATGGTGTGGTAGTTGACGAGTTTGACGCCGCGCTCGGCGAGGCCGTCGAGGACGGGTGTGGGGACTTCGGCGCCGAACGGGCCGATGTCGCTGTAGCCGAGGTCGTCGACCAGGACGACGACGATGTTGGGCGCGCCTTCGCGCGGGCGGACCCGCTCGGGCCAGGCGGGCGTGGACTCGCCGAAGGTGCGGCCGACGGTGCCGGGGAAGGCGGCGTAGGGGTCGCGGCGGGAGGGGCCGCTACGAGAAGGGTCGGCCGGGGTCGGGCTGCTCATGCGGTGCTCCGGAGGGTCAGGGCGGGCGCGGCGGCGGGCGCCGGGGCCGGCGCGGGGGCCAGGCGCGGGACGGCGTCCAGGAGTTGGGCGGTGTACGGGTGCTCGGGCGCGGTGACGACCCGGTCGGCCGGGCCGGTCTCGACGATCCGGCCGTGGTGCAGCACCGCGATCCGGTGGCTCACCTGCCGGACCACCGCGAGGTCGTGGGCGATGAAGAGGACGGCGAGGCCGAGGTCCCGCTGGAGCCGGGCGAGCAGGTCGAGGACCTGCGCCTGCACCGAGACGTCCAGCGCGGAGACCGGTTCGTCGCAGATCAGCACGCTGGGCTCGGGGGCCAGGGCCCGGGCGATGCCGATCCGCTGGCGCTGTCCGCCGGAGAAGGCGCGCGGGTGCCGGCCGGCGCTCGCGGGGTCGAGGCCGACCTGTTCGAGCAGTTCGGCGACCCGCGCCGTCCGCGCGGCCCGGTCGCCCAGGCCGTGGGCGATCAGCGGCTCGGCGATGATCTGCCCGGCGGTCATCCGGGGGTTGAGCGAGGCGTACGGGTCCTGGAAGACCAGCTGCACCTCGCGGCGGGCCGCCCGTTCGCCGCCCTGCCCGAACGCCCGCCCCCGGAAGCGGATCTCGCCGCCGCTCGGCGCGTGCACCTGGACGAGGGCGCGGGCCAGGGTGGACTTGCCGGAGCCGGACTCGCCGACCAGGCCGAGGGTCTCGCCGGGGTGCAGCACCAGGTCGACCCCGTCAAGCGCCGTGACGGTGCGCCGCCGCGCGCCGTAGGTCTTGCGCAGGCCGGTGACGGTGAGCAGGGGTTCCGGCCCCGGCGTGCTGTTGGCGGCCGCCCCGGAGGGGGTCTCCAGGCGCGGGACGGCGGCCAACAGCTCCTGCGTGTACGGGTGTTGCGGTGCGGAGAGGAGTTCGGCGGTGGTGCCGGACTCGACCACCCGGCCGTGCCGCATGACGAGCAGCCGGCGGCAGGTCCGGGCGATCACCCCGAGGTCGTGGCTGATCACCACCAGCGCGGTGCCGGTCCGCCGGTTGATCCGGGTGAGCAGGCGCAGGATCTGCTGCTGGACGGTCGGGTCGAGGGCGGTGGTGGGCTCGTCGGCGACCAGCACCTCGGCCTCGTTGGCGAGCGCGAGGGCGATCATGATGCGCTGGCGCTGCCCACCGGAGAACTGGTGCGGGTGGTCGCGCAGCCGGGCGGCGGCGTCGGGGATGCCCACCAGGTCGAGCAACTCGCCCGCACTGGCGGCGCGTTCGCGCCTGTCGGGGTGGCCGCCGTGGGCGCGCAGGGCCTCGTCGAGCTGCCGGCCGACGGTGAGCACCGGGTTGAGCGAGGACATCGGGTCCTGGAAGACCATGGCGATCCGCCGCCCGCGCAGGGCGCGCAGGGCCGGTTCGGGCAGGGCGGCGAGGTCCTGGCCGGCCAGCTCCACCGAGCCGCCGGTGATCCGGCCCCCGGCGGGGAGCATCCGCAGCAGGGCGAGCGCGGTGGTGGACTTGCCGGAGCCGGACTCGCCGACCAGCCCGAGGGTGTCCCCGGCGGCGAGCTCGAAGCCGACACCGTCCACGGCGGTGACGCCGTCCGCGGCGGTGGTGCCGTCGAAGGCGACCGTGAGGTCGGTGACCCGCAGGACGGTGCGGGGCTCGGTGCGGGGCGCAGTGCGGGGCGCGGTGCTGCCGGTCATCGGCGGATCCCCCGGTTCAGGGCCTCGGCGATCAGCGTGAAGCCGAGCACCAGGGCGGTGGTCGCGGCCAACGGGGCCGCGGCGAAGGTCGGACGGGTGGCGAGGTAGCCGACGGACTGGCTGAGGATCGAGCCGAGCGTCGGCTCCGGCGGGCGCACACCGAGTCCGAGGAAGCTCATCGCGCCCTCGATGAACACGCCGACGGAGAGCGCCACCGCCGCCTGGACGATCAGCGGGTCGACGGCGTTCGGCAGGACGTGCCGCAGCAGCACCCGGGGCCGCGAGGCGCCGCCGACCCGGGCGGCCAGCGCGTACTCGCGCTCCCGCTGGACCAGGATCCCGGAGCGCAACTGGCGCCCGAACAGCGGGACTTCGGCGAGCGCGATGACGATGAACACCGGCCAGCGGCCCGGCCCGAGGACGGCCGTGACGGCCAGCGCCAGGATCAGCCCGGGGAAGGCGAGGACCAGGTCGAAGGCGCGCTGGACGGCGGTGTCCGCCCAGCGGTGGGTGGCCGCGAGCAGGGCGAGCGAGCAGCCGATCAGCGCGCCGACCGGGACGGCGCCGAGGATCAGCGCCAGGTCGGTGCCGATGCCGTGCAGGACGCGGCTGAGCAGGTCCCGCCCGAGGTCGTCGGTGCCGAACGGGTGCGCGGCGCTCGGCCCGGCCAGCGCGAGCGGGCCCTGGGCGTCGGGATCGCGGTCGGTGAGCAGCGGGGCGAGCAGCCCGGCGAGGGCGACGGTGCCGACCAGGGCGAGCCCGGTCAGGCCGCGGCCGGTGCGCAGCCCGGCGAGGTAGCGGTTGCGGGCGCGGGCCGGGGCGGTGCGCGTGGGGGCGGGGGCGGGCAGGACGGTCATCGGGTGCTCCCGGCGGAGAGGAAGGTCATCGGTTACTCCCACCGGATCCGGGGGTCGAGCCAGGCGTACACCAGGTCGGTGAGCAGTTGGACGGTGACGTGGACGGCGACGATCAGCAGCAGGAGGTCCTGCACCACGGGGTAGTCCCGGCGCAGCACGCCCTGTTCGACGAGCTGGCCGAGCCCGGGCCAGGCGAAGATCCGCTCCACCAGCACCGCCCCGGCCACCAGGTGGCCGAGCTGCAGGCCGAGCACGGTGACGGCGGAGGGCAGCGCGTTGGGCAGGGCGTGCCGCCAGACGATCCGGCGCCGGGAGACGCCGACGGCGGTGGCGGTGCGCACGTAGTCCTCGGCGAGCGCCCGTTCGATGCCGTCCTTGAGGTAGCGGGCCAGGACGGCGGCGCTGGGCAGGGCGAGGCAGACGGCGGGCAGCAGCAGGTACTGGAGGGCGAGGTCGGGGGCGTCCAGCAGCGACTCGTGGCCGCCGGCCGGCAGCAGGCCGAGGGTGACCGCGAACAGCAGCACCAGCAGCACCCCGGTGACGAACGGCGGGACGGCCAGGACGGCGGTGGTGAAGGCGCGGACGGCGGCGCCGACCGGCCGCCGCCTGGTGGTGGCGCCGAGCACGCCGAGCGGCAGGGCCAGCAGGACGACCAGCAGCAGGGCGGCGCCGGTGAGTTGGGCGGTCGCGCCGAGGCCGTCGGTGATCAGGTCGGCGACCTGGCCGCCGATCGCGTAGCTGGGCCCGAGGTCGCCGGTCAGCAGGTCGCCGAGCCAGCGCAGGTACTGGGTGAGGAGGGGCCGGTCGAGGCCGAGGTGCGCGCGGATCGCGGCGACGGCCTGCGGTCCGGCGTCGGGGCCGGCCAGTGTGGTGGCCGGGTCGCCGGGGATGAGGCGGAGGATGAGGAAGACGAGGAAGGAGGCGAGGAGGAGGACGAGCAGCCCGGAGGGGAGCCGCTTGAGGAGGAAGCTTCGCATCGGGTTCGGGCCCTCCGGTCAGGCCGTGAGGTAGGCGTCGTCGAGGTTGAGGTAGCCGAACTTGTTGAGCGTGGCGCCGCGGGCCTTGCCGACGGCGACCTCGGTGAGGCCGGCGATGGCGAGGTCGATGACGAACTGCTCGTCCAGCAGGACGTCGGTGATCTGCCCGTAGAGCGCCTTGGCCTCGGGGCTGTCGCTGTCCGGACGCTGCCAGGCGCGCTGCACGACGTCGGTGTAGGCGGGCGAGCTGAAGCGCGAGCTGTTCTTCGCCTCGTTGAACGGGTAGGCGCTCACCGCGAGGGTGGCGGGGTGGAGTTGGGCGAAGCCGTGGCTCAGCGTCCAGAGCGCGGGCATGGACTGGGAGATGAGCTGCTTCTGCATGGTGGGCGAGTCGGTGGGCTGCAGCACGGTCTCGATGCCGACCTGCTTGAGGTCGTACTGGAGGATCTGGGCGATGGCGGTGTTGCCCGGGTCGTTGCTGTGCGCGAACGGCAGGCTGATGCCGTTGAGCCCGGCGTCCTTGAGCAACTGCCGGGCGCGCTCGGGGTCGTGGCGGTAGTGGGCGGCGGCGTCCGCGCTGTACGCGGGGGAGGACTTCGGCCAGGGCGTGGCGGAGACGGTGCCGTAGCCGCCGAGCGCCTGCTCGACCAGCCGCTCGCGGTCGACGGCCCAGGCGATGGCCTGCCGGACGCGTTTGTCGCCGACGTGCTCGGCGGTGAGGTTGGCGCCGATGTAGTAGGCGCCGGCGCCGGTGTCGTAGGGCGTGACGTGGAACTGCGGGTCGCTCCTGAGGGTGGCGACGTCCTTGCCGCGGACGCTGTAGGAGAGGTGGGTCTGGCCGGTGCGGAGGGAGGAGAGCAGCGAGTCCGGCTGGGGGATCACCCGGACCTCGACGCCGTCCAGGTAGGGGCGGCCCGGGTTCCAGTACTTCTCGTTGCGGGCGAAGGTGAGCGAGCTGCCGGGCTTGCGCTCGGTGAAGGTGTAGGGGCCGGTGCCGACCAGCTTCGTCCCGGCGAAGGCGTCCTCGACGGTCTCGGAGTCGGGGACGATCATGAACTCGAAGAGGTCGAAGAGGTTGCTCACCGGGTGGGCGAGGACGAGGGTGAGCTCGAAGTCGCCGTTCCTGCGGAAGTCCGTGACGGCGGCGGCGGTCGACCTCAACTGGGCCGAACGGGCCGGGTTCTGGAGGTTCTTGACGGCGAACACCACATCGTCGGCGGTGAACTGGCGCCCGCTGTGGAAGGTCACGTCCTCGCGCAGCCTGAGGGTGACGCTCGCGCCGTCCGGGGCGACCTGCCAGGAGGTGGCGAGTTCGGGCTGCGGCTTCAGCTGGTCGTCGTAGCGGGTGAGGGTGTTGAAGACCAGGCGCTGGACGAGGGTGTTGGCGCTCTGTGCGAACAGCAGGGCCGGGGTGAAGTCGACGCCGGTGCCGACCGTGAGGACGCCGCCGCGGCGCGGGCCCGCCGCGTCGCCCGACGCCCGCCCGGCGGCGGTGTCGGCGGCCGAGCGGCAGGCGGCCAGGGACAGCGGGCCGGCGCCGCCGAGGCCGCCGCGGAGCAGCGTCCGGCGGGAGAGGGCGGGGGCGGTGGGGTGGCTGGTCACGAGTGGGGTCCTCTGCGGGAAGGGGCGTGCGGGGTCGGTCAGTTCGGCCGCGGGGCGGTGGTCAGTGCCCTCGCGGGGCCGTGGTCAGCGCGTGCACCGGGCGGGCGTGCAGGGCGTGCACCGGGCGGGCGTGCAGGGCGTGCACCGGACGGGCGTACAGGGCGTCGAGGGCGGGTGCCCCGGCGGCCACGGCGAGCACGTCGGCACCGCGCTGCTGGGCGATCAGCAGGCCCTCGTCGCGCCGCAGGTGCGAGCGCCGGGTGAACTCGCCGCGCACCACGTCCAGGTAGGCCGGGTCGAGCAGGGCGAAGGTCTCGGTGAGGACGAGCAGATCGGGGTTGACGACGTCGGCCAGCAGGGCGAGCGCCCGGCCGACGATCTCCGCGCGCCGCCGCACCAGACGGTCGGCGCGCGGGTCGCCGGCCCGGACGGCGGCCAGGAAGGCGGCGCGGTCGGGTCGTTCGACGATGCCTTCGGCGGTCGCCGCCTCGAACAGCGTGGTGTCCGAGGCGGCGACCGCCAGACAGCCCGTCCGGCCGCAGTGGCAGAGCGCGTCGCTGTCCGGCACCGGCAGGTGGGCGACGTCGCCGGTCGGCGAGGCCGGGCCGATGTGCACGGTGCCGGCCACCGCCAGCGCCGCGTCCACCACGTGGCCGACGAACAGGTGCACCATCGAACGCCGGGCGGCCGGGTGGCCGAACAGGATCTCCGCCCGGGCCAGCGCCCGGGCGTGGTTGTCCACCTGGACGGGCAGTCCGGAGGCCTCCGCGAGCAGGGCGCCGAGCGGCAAGTCCCGCCAGTTGAGCGGATCGTGACGGAGGATCAGTCCGCGCTCGTGGTCCACCGAGCCGCCGGTGACCGCGCCCAGGCCGACCAGGGTGCGGCCGTCCGGTACGGCGGCCAGCAGCCGGGGCAGCCGCTCCAGCAGCGGCCGCAGCACGGCCCGGCCGGTGCGGCCCCGATGGCTCAGCTCCTTGCGGTAGAGCACGTTCCCGCGCGGGTCGAGGAAGGCGAAGGTGGTGTACGGCAGGCCGATGTGCAGCCCGGCCACGGCGATCCGGCCGGTGTCGACGTCCACCGGCAGCTGCGGCCGGCCCACCGTGCCGCTGCCGGGGGCGGTCGACCCGGGCCGCTCGTGGAGCAGCCCGAGCCGGGTGAGGTCGACCACCTGCCGGGAGACGGCGGCCGGGCTCAGGCCGGTGAGCGCGGCCACCCGGCCGCGGGCCACCGGGCCGTGGTCCAGCACCGTCCGCAGCACGGTGGCGGCGTTGACGTCCCGCCGTCCGTCCCCGGTGCGCGGCCGGTCCCCGGTACGCGGCCCGGTGACGGGCGGCGCGGCGGGGGCGGTCTCCGTGACCATGCTTCGCCTTCCTCGGATCCGGTTCCGCTCAGCCGCGGTCGGCGGCCACGGCCCCAGCGGTGACGGCCCCAGCGGTGACGGCTGCGGCGGCGGCCACCTTGGCGGCCTCGGCGGCGGCGGTCTCCAACTCCTCGGCCGGCACCAGCCCGGCCACCCGCGGCGGCTCGGCGGGCTCCAGCAGCCGGCTCGGCGCACCGTCCACGCCCACCGGCAGGTCGCCGTCCAGGGTGATCCGGCGGACCAGGCGCGGCTCGTCGCCGTAGTCGTTGACGGCGTAGTGCTGGGTGGCGCGGTTGTCCCAGATCGCGACGTCGCCGACCTGCCAGTCCCAGCGCACGGTGTTCTCCAGGCGCTCCACGTACCGCTGGAAGAGCGCGATCAGCGCCTTGCCGTCGGCGCCCGAGACGCCCTGGATCCGCTGGGCGAACGCGCCGAGCAGGAGGTTCTTCTCGCCGGTCACCGGGTGGACGCGGACCACCGGGTGCTCGGTCTTGAACGCGGTCGAGACGAACACCTGCCGGAACAGGTTCGCGATCTCGGCGTTGTCCGCCAGCTCGGGCCGCAGGCCGAGGCTGGCCGCGTAGTCGTAGTCGTTGGTGTGCACGGCGCGCAGCGACTCGGCCAGCACCTTCAGCGGCTCCGGCAGGTCCTGGTAGGCGGCGGCGGTGTTGGCCCACACGGTCGAGCCGCCGGCCGGCGGCAGCTCCAGCGCGCGGAGGATCGAGGCCTTGGGGTAGGAGGGGACGAAGGTGACGTCGGTGTGCCAGTTGTTGGCGCGCACGCCCTTGGTGGCGTCCAGCTCGAAGACGTAGCGGCCGTCCGCGCTGGGGACGGTGGGGTGGCCGACCGGGTGGCCCAACAGGCGGGCGAAGGCCTCGTGCTCGGCGTCGTCGAGGTGCTGCTGGCCGCGGAAGAACAGCACCTTGTGCTCGTACAGGGCGGCCTCGATCGCGGCGACGGTCTCGGCGGGCAGCTCGCCGCCGAGGCGCACGTCGTGCACGATCGCGCCGATCCGGCCGGCGGCGGGGGTGAGGCGGAGTGCGGTCGGGGTGGCAGTGGACATGGCGGATCCTCGACTCTCGTACGGAGGTGGGTGCGGGGAAGGCGGGTGTGCGGGCAGGCCCCGGCCGACGCGGACGACGCCGCGGACGCGGGCAGGACGGGGGAGCGCAGGGCGGGGCAGGGCTCAGCGGGGTGCGACGGAGGGCGCACGGGTGCCGCCGTGCGGAAGTGCGGCCGGAGTGCGGCCGGGAATCAGCGGGCGAGCGCCCCGCGACAACAACAGCGGCGGCGGGCCGGGGCGACACGGTGAACGGTGCGGGTGATCATCGGCCCTCCTTCCGGTTCCAGGGGTGCTGCGACTGGGCTCGGCGCTCATGGTGCTGAAGCCCGCGCCTCCCTGTCAATCACCCGATCTGCCTGCTGGGAACGGGTGTTGCGGCCGTGTGACGGCCTGTTGCGGGCGGCGTTCGAGCGATGACGCGGCTGCTGCGGAGTCGTCTTCCCGCCTGTCGCGGGCGTGTCGGGGTGACTAACTTTCGCAGCGGAAGAAACCCGTGGGCAGTCGAAGGGCCCGCCCGGAGCATGTCCGGACGGGCCCCGCGCACTCGACGGGCTATGGCTGGTGTGCGGCTTCGGGACGCGTCGGCGCGGACGGCGGCTGTGCCAGGGTGACGGTGTAGCGCCAGAACGGTCGGACAAGCAGTGCGCCGGCCATGACGACGACCATGCAGAGCAGCGAACTGCCCGTCCACGCGACACCGAGACCGGTGGCGGAGGCCATGGCGCCGGCCCGTAGGTCTCCGAGGCGCGGACCGCCGGCGACGACGACGGTGAAGACGCCTTGCAGCCGGCCACGCATGGCGTCCGGTGCGTAGGTCTGCAGAATCGTCTCGCGGTAGACCGCGCTGACGAGGTCCGCCGCTCCGGCGGCGGCCAGCAGGGCCGCGGCCGCGAGGAGGTGGTGGACGGTGCCCGCGAGGGCGATGGCCGCCGCCCAGGTGGTGACGGCGATCGCCAGCGCCCGGCCTTGGCGGCGCACTCGTCCGATCCACCCGCTGAACAGCCCCGCCGCGACCGACCCGATGGCGATGGCCGAGTACAACAGTCCCGCTCCTCCGCCGAAGCGCAGCTGTGCCGCTTCCGGGAACAGGGCGGTCGGCAGGGCCATGGTCATCGCCGCGATGTCGACCGCGAAGGACATCCAGAGCACGGGGGCCGCGGCGATGAACCGCAGCCCGTCGAAGACCGAGCGCAGCCCGCCGATGCGGGCCCCCGAGCCGGCGGGCAGGATCGGGGGCAGGCCGACGGCCGAGTACAGCAGCACGGAGAACAGCACGGCGTCGGTGCCGTAGGCCCAGCAGTAGCCGTTCGGCAGCGAGATCAGGAGGCCCGCCACCAGGGGCCCGGCGACCTGCCCGACATTGCCGGCGGTGAAGTACAGCGTGTTCGCGGCCGGTACCAACGGGGTGGGAACGATACGGGGAATGATCGCGCCCCGGGCGGCGGACGACACGGCGAAGGCGCCGGCCTGGACGGCGACAAGGCCGAGGATGAGGGGCACCGAGCGCAGATCGGCGAGCGCCTGGAACAGCAGGGCGAGGGTGATCGCCCAGGTGAGGCAGGCCGATGCCAGGTAGAGCGTACGGCGGTCGAACCGGTCGGCGATGGCGCCGCCGTACAGGCCGAACACCACGAGCGGTACGAGGCCGGCCAGCCCCGTCAGCCCCACGACCAGCGACGACCGCGTCAGCGCGTACACCTGTATCGGGATGGTGACGCTGGTGACCATGGTCCCGATGTACGCCGCGCCCTGCCCGATCATCAGGCGACGGAAGACGGGGTGCGCCAGCGGGCGGGTGTCGAGGGCGATACCGCGGAGGCCGGAGACCAGCCGGGCCTTCAGCGCGGGCGGGGCCGTGGGCGGAAGATCGCGCGGGGTGCGGGATGTCGTGGGCATGGGCACCACGCTGGCAGGGCCGCGCGGTCCACCGCTTCCGTTATTCTGCCGTCGTATGTCGGAAAACAGCCAGGCGGGAAACAGCCAGGTGGAAAACAGCCAGGCGGAGGAGACGGCGGAGGCGGCGGAGCCCAGGGACTCCACGCATGCCCACCTCGCGGGTGACGTCATCGGCCGCCACCAGCACGGCTATCACCAACTGCTCTATGTCAGCGCCGGTGTGGTGGCGGTACAGACGGGCGAGGCGTCCTGGGTGGCGTCCAGGGCGCGCGCCGTGTGGATTCCGGCGGGCATCCGGCATCAGCACCGGGTGCACGGGCACAGTTCCGTGCACACGCTCGGCTTCGCCGCCCACGACGCCCTGCTGGAGTCCCGGACGCCGGTCGTCGTGGCCGTGGACACCCTGGTGCGCGAACTGATCATCGCGTGCAGCGAACCGTCCCTCCCGGAGCAGGAGGCACGCCGCCTGCGCGCCGTCCTGCGGGACCGGCTGCGGCGAGCCCTCGTGGAGCCGCTGACGCTGCCCACCCCCGACAACTCCCTGCTGCGGCAGGCGTGCGCGCTGGTGACCGGCGATCTGCGGCAGCCGCGGACCGCCGCCTGGCTCGCACGGAGCATCGGCGTGAGCGAGCGCACCCTGGCCCGGCTGTTCAGGAGCGAGTTCGGCATGACCTATCCGCAGTGGCGGACCAACGTCCGGGTGTTCCACGCCATGGTGCTGCTGGCGGAGGGAGCGAGCGTCAGTGAAACGGGACGGCGGTGCGGATGGGCCACGACCAGTGCGTTCATCGACACGTTCAGCCGCACCATGGGCCAGACGCCGGGGACCTATCGCATCGCACCCGGGGGGTGAATTCCCAAGTCGGGCTTCGTGCTGACCCGTTGGGATCGATCAGCTAGGCCCCCAGCAGGCGGGCGAAGTCCAGGCCGAGGCTGCCGAGCACGGGGAGCGCGCCGAGGTCGGTGACGGCGCCGACCGGGATGCTGTAGCCCTGGTTGACCTCCCGGGGCTTCGGCGCGGCGGCGGCCGGGCCGGTCAGGGCGCCGGTGAGGACGGCGGTGAGGGTGGCGAGCAGGGCGAAGGTGCGCAACGGGGCCTCCGAGGACGCGGGATCGGTCGTCCTGCTGAACACGCGGCGGAGTCCTGCGGTCACGTATCGTCCCCCTTTCGGCCGCTCAAGTAAAGCTTCCTCACTTGTGTTCATGACAACACGTCAGTTGTCTGGACCACTCGTGGATATTTTGTTTACCGTCCTCTCCAATCACCGAACTGGGAGGGCCCCCATGCGAGTTGTCCCGAACCTCCGGATCCTGGCCGGCGTCCCGCTGGCCGCCGCCGCGTTGGTCGCACTGACCGCCGGCACCGCGAGCGCCGCGATACCGATCAACAAGCCCATGTCCGGCAAGGCCACCTACTACAACGACGCCGGCTACGGCGCCTGCGGCACCCAGATCAACGCGGGCACCCAGATGCTGGTCGCCGTCTCGCACACCTGGTGGACCACTGCCAACCCGAACAACGACCCGCTCTGCAAGGGCATTTCGGTCAAGGTCAGCTACCAGGGCAAGACCGTCACCGTGCCCGTCAAGGACAAGTGTCCCTCCTGCGACTCCACCCACCTCGACCTCAGCCAGCCGGCCTTCGCCCGGTTCGCGCCGCTCGGCCAGGGCGTGATCAACGGCCTGACCTGGCAGTTCGTCAAGGCCGGGCTCGCCGGTGAGACCATCCCGCTCTCCGAGCCGATCACCGGCTCGACCATCGGCTGAGCCCTCCGGTGACGCCCTGCCCGCCCCGACCGGCCCGGTTGTCGGTGGGGGCGGGCAGAATCGGCCCCACCGACAGCCCGGCGGGACGAGCCCGGCGGGGCGGTGCGTCGACAGGGGGGCGGGCATGGGGCGCTATCTCACGGTCACGGCGGCGGTCACGATCGCCGAACCACGCCTGCGGGCGTATCTGCGCTCGCCGCTCGCCCCGGCCTCCACCTGGCCGGAGTCCGACTGGCACGGCCTCTGCACCCCCTGGCCCGACGAGGCGGTCCGCCGCCGCTACCGCGCCGAACTCCCGGCCGCCGTCGCCGAGTGCGACAGCTGGCTCGACGGCGACCACGCCGACCTCCTCCTCGGCCTCGCCGAGCACGAGGACCTCACCCTCCGCCACGACGGGGAAACCGGCGCCCTCACCCTCGACCTCGACACCCGGGTCGACTTCGAACTCCCCGGCATGATCTGGGCGTTCACCACCCTGCGCGGCTTGGCCGGAGCGATGGCCGACGGCGACGGCGGACTCGTCGAACTCACCCCCGACTGGACCGACGGCACGGCGCTGATGCACCTCTCGCCCGGGCGGTCCCGCTTCCTCGACCCGGCCCGGGACGCCGCCGCCCTCGCCCGGGCCCGGGACACGGCCTTCGACGTCCGCTGCGCCGTCCCGGAGGCCGACGAGGACGCGTCGGCCGCCGAGCTGCTCGAACGCCTGCTGACCTGACAGGGTGCAGCGCGCGGGCACCGGATCCTTCCACGCTGGCGGTGGTTCGACCCCGTCCGCCGGGCATAGCGTCCGGGAAAACTGTCGGCGCGAGGTGGAGGTCGGGGTCCGTGGGATCCGGTGGCACGGGTGTGAGCGGCATGGGTGTGAACGGCGGAGTGTCCTTCTGGTGGAGCCGGCTCGGGCTGCCCGACGCGCGGCCGGCCCTGCCGGGCGACCGTGAGGTCGACGTCTGCGTGGTCGGCGGCGGGTACAACGGCCTCTGGACGGCGTACTACCTCAAGAAGGCCGACCCGGGCCTGCGGATCGCCGTCCTGGAGCAGCGGTTCTGCGGCTACGGCGCCTCCGGGCGCAACGGCGGCTGGCTGTACAACGGCTTCGCCGGCCGCGGGGCCTTCGCCCGGCGCTACGGGCCGGAGCGCGCCGCCGCGATGCAGCGGGTGATGGACGCGGCGGTCGGCGAGGTCGCGGACACCCTGGACGCCGAGGGTATCGACGCCGACCTGGTGCGCGGCGGCGTACTGGAGGTTGCCCGTACCCCCGCCCAACTGGCCCGGCTGCGCGCGTTCGCCGAAGCCGAACGGACCTACGGCGCCGACCGCGTCCAGGACCTCGACGCCGGCGAGACGGCGGACCGCCTGCACGTCGCCGGGGCGCTCGGCGGCGTCTGGAGCCCGCACGGCGCCCGCGTCCAGCCCGCCAAGCTCGCCGCCGGCCTCGCCGACGCCGTCGAACGGCTCGGCGTCGAACTCTACGAGGGCACCCCGGTGACGGCGATCCGCGGCGGACGCAAGCCCCGCGCCGTCACCCCGCACGGCACCGTCACCGCCCGGTACGTGCTGCGCGCCACCGAGGGTTTCACCCCGGGCCTCGCGGGCGAGCGGCGCACCTGGCTGCCGATGAACTCGGCGATGATCGCCACCGAGCCGCTCCCGGCCTCCTTCTGGGCGGAGACCGGCTGGGAGGGCCGCGAGGTGCTCGGCGACTTCGCGCACGCCTACATGTACGCGCAGCGCACCGCCGACGACCGGATCGCCCTCGGCGGGCGCGGCGTCCCGTACCGCTTCGGCTCCCGGACGGACACCGACGGCGCCACCCAGCCCGCGACCGTCCGTCAGCTGCGGGAGATCCTGCACGACTTCTTCCCCGCCGCCCGCACCGCCCGGATCGAGCACGCCTGGGCGGGGGTGCTCGGGGTGCCCCGCGACTGGTGCGCCACCGTCGACCTGGACCGCCGCACCGGCCTCGGCTGGGCCGGCGGCTACGTCGGCAGCGGGGTGACCACCACCAACCTGGCCGGCCGCACCCTGCGCGACCTCGTCCTCGGCCGCGACACCGAGCTGACCCGGCTGCCCTGGGTCGGCCACCGCGTCCGCCCCTGGGAGCCGGAACCCCTCCGCTGGCTCGGCGTCCACGCCCTCTACGCCGCCTACCACCTGGCCGACCGCCGCGAAGCCACCACCCGCCGCCCCACCACCTCCCCCCTCGCCCGGCTCGCCGACACCGTCGCGGGGCGGTAGGTCCAAGCCGGGGGAGGGGCGGGCTCAGGCGCCCACGTAGGCCGCCAGGTGTTCGCCGGTGAGGGTGGAGCGGGCGGCGACGAGGTCGGCGGGGGTGCCCTCGAAGACGATGCGGCCGCCGTCGTGGCCGGCACCCGGGCCGAGGTCGATGATCCAGTCGGCGTGCGCCATGACGGCCTGGTGGTGCTCGACGACGATGACGGACTTGCCGGAGTCGACCAGGCGGTCCAGCAGGCCGAGCAACTGCTCGACGTCCGCCAGGTGGAGGCCGGTGGTCGGCTCGTCGAGGACGTAGACGCCGCCCTTGTCGCCCATGTGGGTGGCCAGCTTCAGGCGCTGCCGCTCGCCGCCGGAGAGCGTGGTGAGCGGCTGGCCGAGGCTGACGTAGCCGAGGCCGACGTCGGCCAGGCGGGTGAGGATGCGGTGGGCGGCGGGGGTGCGGGCCTCACCGGTGGCGAAGAAGGCCTCCGCCTCCGTCACCGGCATCGCCAGGACCTCGCTGATGTCCTTGCCGCCGAGGTGGTACTCCAGCACCGAGGCGTCGAAGCGCCGGCCCTCGCAGTCCTCGCAGGTGGTGGCCACGCCGGCCATCATCGCGAGGTCCGTGTAGACCACGCCCGCGCCGTTGCACGTCGGGCAGGCGCCCTCCGAGTTCGGGCTGAACAGGGCCGGCTTCACCCCGTTGGCCTTCGCGAACGCCTTGCGGATCGGCTCCAGCAGCCCGGTGTAGGTGGCCGGGTTGCTGCGCCGCGAGCCGCGGATCGGGCTCTGGTCGACGGACACCACCCCCTCCCCGGCCGGGACCGAGCCGTGCACCAGCGAGCTCTTCCCCGAGCCGGCCACCCCGGTCACGGCGACCAGGACGCCGAGCGGGATGTCCACGTCGACGCCGCGCAGGTTGTGGGCGGTGGCGCCGCGGATCGGCAGCTTGCCGGTGGGCGTGCGGACGGTCTTCTTCACCGCAGCCCGGTCGTCCAGGTGACGGCCGGTCACCGTGCCGGCCGCGCGCAGGCCCTCCAGCGGGCCCTCGTAGCAGACCGTGCCGCCCGCCGAGCCCGCGCCCGGACCGAGGTCCACCACATGGTCGGCGATCGCGATCACCTCGGGCTTGTGCTCGACCACCAGCACCGTGTTGCCCTTGTCCCGCAGCTGGCGCAGCAGGCCGTTCATCCGCTGGATGTCGTGCGGGTGCAGGCCGGTGCTGGGCTCGTCGAACACGTACGTCACATCGGTGAGCGAGGAGCCGAGGTGACGGATCATCTTCACCCGCTGCGCCTCGCCGCCCGAGAGGGTGCCGGCCGGGCGCTCCAGCGAGAGGTAGCCGAGGCCGATCTCCACGAAGGAGTCCAGGGTCTGCCGGAGCGCGTCCAGCAGCGGCGCCACCGAGGGCTCGTCCAGCCCGCGCACCCAGTCCGCCAGGTCGCTGATCTGCATCGCGCAGGCGTCGGCGATGCTGATCCCGCCGACCTTCGACGAGCGGGCGGCCGCGGTGAGCCGGGTGCCCTCGCAGTCCGGGCAGGAGGCGAAGGTGACGGCGCGGTCCACGAACGCCCGGATGTGCGGCTGCATCGCCTCCCGGTCCTTGGCCAGCATGGACTTCTGAACCTTGGGGACCAGCCCCTCGTAGGTGAGGTTGATGCCGTTGACCTTCACCTTGGTCGGCTCGCGGTACAGGAAGTCCTGGAGCTCCCGCTCGGTGTAGTCGCGGATCGGCTTGTCCGGGTCGAGGAAGCCGGAGCCGCTGAAGATCCGGGTCATCCAGCCGTCACCGGTGTAGCCGGGCACGGTGATCGCGCCCTCGGCGAGCGACTTGGAGGCGTCGTAGAGCTGGGTGAGGTCCATGTCCGAGACGGAGCCGCGGCCCTCGCAGCGCGGGCACATGCCGCCGGTGATGCTGAAGCTGCGCCGCTCCTTGACGGTCTTGCCGGCGCGCTCCACGGTGACCGCGCCGGCCCCGCTGATCGAGGCGACGTTGAAGGAGAACGCCTTGGGCGGGCCGATGTGCGGCTGCCCCAGCCGGCTGAACAGGATCCGCAGCATCGCGTTGGTGTCGGTGGCGGTGCCGACGGTGGAGCGCGGGTCGGCGCCCATCCGCTGCTGGTCGACGATGATCGCGGTGGTCAGGCCGTCGAGCACGTCCACCTCGGGCCGGGCCACGGACGGCATGAAGCCCTGGACGAACGCGCTGTAGGTCTCGTTGATCAGCCGCTGCGACTCGGCGGCGACCGTGTCGAACACCAGGGAGCTCTTGCCCGAGCCGGAGACGCCGGTGAACACCGTGAGCCGGCGCTTCGGGATCTCGATGCTGACGTCCTTGAGGTTGTTCTCCCGCGCGCCGTGCACGCGGATCAGGTCGTGGGTGTCGGCGGCGTGCGGCTCGGGTGTCCGCGCGCCGTCCCTCGTGACCGTGCTCATCGTCTCTCCGGTTGCTCGTCGCCGTGCCTCGGTTCCGATCTAACCAGCCGGGTACGACAACTGGGCCTTAGGCCGGTCGGAGGCGGTGCGCTGGCGGGGGCGGGGGTCGCACCGCACGGTGGTGGCGGGAAGCGGACGGCGGGAGGCGGTCAGGTGCGGGCACGGCGGGTACGGCAGGCAGGGCAGGCAGGGCAGGCAGGGCAGGCACGGCGGATGTGGCGGACGTGGCGGGCGGCGGCGGGTGCGGCCGCCCTCGTGCTGGGGATCGCCGCGGCCCCGGCGGCGGCCGCCGGGCTGCGGCCCGGGTGGACGGTGGCCGTGGTGGACCAGGCCTCCCGCCGGGTGCTGCTGCTCGGCGCCGAGGAGCCGCCCGCGCTGACCGCCCTCCGCGGGCCGGACCACCGGCGGCCGGTGCTCTGGTCCTGGTCCGCGGACACCGCCCCCGACCTCGCCGACCTGCACCCGCGGTGGACCTGGGACCTGCCGGACGAGGCCAAGAACCGGGTGCGGCACGGCCGCCGCTACCTGGTCACCACCGCCTCCGGCGGCCTGGCCGCCCTCGTCGACACCGTGACCGGCGCCGCCGTCTGGGCCACCGACACCGGCCGGGGCGCCAACCCGCACAGCGCCGAGCTGCTCCCGGACGGCAACGTGGCGGTGGCCGCCTCGGGCGGCGGCTGGATCCGGCTGTACGCCGCCTCGCTGGGGCCGCGCAGCACCGTCCACGCCGAGTACCGGCTGCCGGGCGCGCACGGCGTGCACTGGGACGCGCGGAGCGGCTGGCTCTGGGCGCTCGGCGACGACACGCTGACCGCGCTGCGGGTGGGTGGCACCGCCGCCGCGCCGACGCTCACCGCCGAGCGGTCGGTGCGGCTGCCCGAACCGGGCGGCCACGACCTGGCGCCGGTGCTCGCCGCGCCCGGCCGGTTCTGGGTGAGCACCGCGCGGCACCTGTGGCGCTACGACCTGGCGGCGGACCGCTTCACCCGGATCCGGTTGGCGGACGAACGGGCCGAGCGGGACATCAAGAGCGTGGGCGACGAGCCCGGCACCGGTCGGCTGCTCACGGCCGCCCCGGACCACGCGGGCCCGTGCGCCTGGTGCACCTCGGTGCTCACCCTGCACCGCCCGGACGGCGTCCGGCAGCTGCCCGGCGTCCACCTCTACAAGGCGCGCTGGTGGACCAGTTGGGGGAGCGGGGCCTGACCCGCTCCCCACGGGGGCCGACCGGGATCCGACCGGTGGCCCGACCGGGGGTTCGACCGGGGGAAGGGCCGAACGGGCTGGCATTCGGTGGATGCGGCTGATTTTATGCAACGCCAAACTACTCCAATAGTGGTCAGTTTCCGCTCCCGTTCCGAATACCTCCCGGTAGCACCCCGGGCTGGGATAGCGTCCATGGCGCCGGGGGGAACCGAACCCGCTCGCCGGGTTCGCACATCCAGAAATGCCGTAACCGTTTAGGGAGAGAACTGTGCGCAATTTCGTTTCCGAATCCAGGTCCGAGAGCGTCGACGAGCTGCGGCTCGCGGTCGACTCGCTCGCGGCCTTCCCGGACCGCGGCGGGGTCGGCGGAGTCGGCGGGGCGGACGTTCCGGACCGGCTGGCGGCGGTGGCCGAGCTGTGCCGCGCGGTCGACGGCGTGCTCGACAGCCTGGTCGTCCAGGCGGCCGCCGAGGCCGCCGAGGAGGGCTGGACCGCCGCCCGGATGGCGTCCGAACACGCCGTCTACTACGCGCGGTTGCAGCGGGCGCTGCTGCCGACCGTTGCCGCGGCAGAGCAGCGGTGAGCGCGGCACGGAACCACGCGGCGGACGCCAACGCGCACGTCCTGGCCTGCCCCACCCGGTGGAGCGACGTCGACGAGAACGGGCACATCAACAACGCCCGGCTGGTCTCCTACGTACAGGAGGGAATTTACGACCTGTTCTGCCACCACTCGGTCGCCGTGCGGGAATCCCTTTTCCCGTCCGGATTCCTGATCGCCCGGCACGAGATTGATTATCTGGAACAGCTGTACCATCGGCCGGAGCCATTGCTGGTGAGGCTGAACGTGGAACGCCTGGGGCGGAGTTCCGCACATGTCGTGGTGAATGTGTGTCGTGACCCGCACACCTTTATGCGGGCCCGGACGGTGGTGGTCGCCCGGGACGCGGCGTCCGGCCGCTCCCGCACGCTCAGCCCTTCGGAGCGGCGGTTCCTCACCGGGTTCCTGGCCGAGGAGACGGCCGTCGCGGTGCCGCCCCGGCTGGCGGTGAAGTCCCCGCGCGGGGCGCTGACCGCGGCCTCCTCCGGACACCACCAGCCCCGCCGGCGCCTGCCGGGCCTGGGCGCGCTGACCCGGAGCGTCCCCGTGGGCTCCTACCGGCACCGCGCGCGCTGACCCTCCGGGGCGCCGGGCCGGACGACGCCGGGCACAGGAAGTCGACTGGGGCTTCTTCCTGTGCAGGGGCGGTCCCCGCGGCCACGGCGCCGGACGGGCAGGACCAGGGCGGGACAAGACTCAAGAGGGCGTCAGCCGACGGTCGCGCGGTGGAGCTCCGCGTACGGCCGGAGCGGCGGCCCGGAACCCGGTCACCGCGAGCAGGCCCGGAACGTCGATGTGCTTGGCGGTCGAACCGCAGCGCAGCACCTTGTCCGAGTCGGCCATCAGCTCGCCCCCCGGGCCTCGGCGACGGCCGCCGGCCGTCAGCGACAGAGCGCGGCGGCGCCGATCAGCCCGGCGTCGGTGCCAAGTTCGGCCCGGCGCACCTCCAGCCCGCGGACGTAGGGCAGCGCGGCGTAGCGGTCCAGGTGGCGGGCGAGCGGCTCGAACAGGACCGGCCCGGCGGCGGCCACTCCGCCGCCGATCACCACCCGCCGCAGGTCGACCAGGGTGGCGGTGGCGGCGATTCCGGCGGCCAGTGCCTGGGCCGCCCGGTCGTAGGCGGCCAGTGCCACCGGGTGCCCGGCCAGCGCGTCCTCGGCCACCGCGCGGGCCGAGCGGTCCGCCCCGACGGGCTCCCAGCCCGCGGCGAGCGCCCGCCGGGCGATGGCGGTGCCGCTGGCGAGGTTCTCCAGGCAGCCGCGCGAGCCGCACGGGCAGGGTTCGCCGTCCAGGTCCACGGTGATGTGGCCGAGGTGCCCGGCGTTGCCGCTGGGGCCGGGGTGCACGGCGCCGTTCAGCACCAGGCCCGCGCCGACCCCGGTGGAGACCACCAGGCAGAGCGCGTGGTCGACGCCCCGGGCGGCGCCGCGCCAGTGCTCGGCGGCGGCCATCGCCACGCCGTCCCCGGCCAGCGCCACCGGGCGGGCGCCCACGGCGGGGTGGGCGGAGACCTCGGCGGTGAGCGGGAACTCCCGCCAGCCGGGGATGTTGACCGGGCTGACGGTGCCGCCGACGAGGTCCACCGGGCCGGCGCTGCCGATGCCGACGGCGGTGACGGCCGCCCACCCGGGTGCGGCGGCGAGGTGGTCCAGCACCCGGTGCACCACGGCCAGCACCTCGGCGCCGGACTCCTTCGCCGGGGTGGGCAGCTGGACGCGGTGGGCGAGCGTCCCGGCGGAGTCGACGAGCGCCCCGGCGATCTTGGTGCCGCCGATGTCGACGGCGGCGAACAGCGGGCCGGCGGCGAGCGGGGCGGTGGACGGCGAGGGCGCGGTCATGGCGGGTGGCTCCGGATGCGGGGACGGACGGGGGTGGGACGACTACCGGTGCGGCCGGACGGCCGACCGGACAGGGACAGCAAACAGGATCAGGCCACCGGCGTCAGTCGCAGGGTGACCGGTCCCGCCCGGGTGTGCGCCTCTCGCGATCATGAAGTTCGTGAACGATTCATGAGAAAATCCTGAATTCCCGTGCTTGTTGCAGGGCTGTGACAGAGCCATGCGGAAATTTATTCGACTCATAAGAATCGGTGGTTAGCATGCCGACATGGCATCGAACCTCCCTCCGACCTGGCGTTCGTCCGGCGACGGACCTCCCCGCCCGCCCCGGAACACCGCACTGCGACTGGCCCGGCACGGTGCGACCTTCCTCGGCGTGAGCGTGATGTCCGGCGTGCTGCTGGCCGGGCTGGCCGTGCCCGCCGCCGGCGCGCTCGGGCTGGCCGTCAAGAGCACGGCGGACGGGTTCGACGACATTCCGGACGATTTCAAGACGCCGCCGCTCACCCAGGCGACCCAGATCTTCGACGCCAAGGGCGGGCTGATCGCCAAGGTGTACGAGCGCGACCGGACGGTTCTCGCCGCTGACAAGATGTCGCCGTACATGCGGCAGGCCCAGGTCGACATCGAGGACGCGCGCTTCTACGAGCACGGCGCCGTCGACCTCAAGGGCGTGCTCCGCGCGATCAGCAAGAACGCGGAGAGCGGCACCGCCTCCCAGGGCGCGTCGACGCTGACCCAGCAGTACGTGAAGAACGTCAACGTCGAGAAGGCCGGCGACGACCAGGCCGCCGTCCTGGAGGCCCAGCGCAAGACCCTGGGCCGCAAGATCCAGGAGCTGAGGATCGCGATCAAGTTGGAGGAGGACCTCACCAAGGACCAGATCCTCACCAACTACCTCAACATCACGTACTACGGGAACGGCGCCTACGGCGTGGAGGCCGCCTCCCAGCGCTACTTCGGCAAGAGCAACAAGGACCTCACCGTCGCCGAGGCCGCCACCCTGGCCGGACTGGTGCAGAACCCCACCCAGTACGACCCGAAGCTGCACCCGCAGGCGGCGCTGAACCGGCGCAACACCGTGCTCGACAAGATGGTCGAGAACAAGCACCTCACGGAGGAGCAGGCCAAGGCGGCCAAGGCCGCCCCGCTCGGCCTGAACTACCAGGACCCGCAGAACGGCTGCATCACCGCCCAGGCGGGCATGGGCTTCTTCTGCGACTACGTCCGCCAGGTGGTCAAGCAGGACCCGACCTTCGGCGCCACGGCCGCCGAGCGGAAGAAGGTCTGGGACCAGGGCGGCCTCAACATCTACACCACCCTCGACCCGGACAAGCAGGCCGCCGCCCAGAACGCGGTGAGCTCCAACGTGCGGGTCACCGACAGCGTCTCGGCCGCCGCCAGCATGGTCGAGCCCGGCACCGGCAAGATCCTGGCGATGGCGCAGACCCGCCCGTACGGCCTGGACACGGGCAAGAACCAGACCGTCGTCAACCTCAACGTCGACGCGGCGATGGGCGGCGGCAACGGCTTCCAGCCCGGCTCGACGTTCAAGCCGGTGGTCGCGGCCGCGGCCCTGGAGGCGGGGCTGTCCCCGACCCAGCAGTACGACGCCCCGAACAAGCTCGAGTACCCGACGATGAAGACCTGCGAAGGCACCTGGACGAACACCGGCAAGCCCAAGACGGTGGTGCCCAACGAGTCCGCGAGCGAGCAGGGGCCGTACCAGCTGAAGGAGGCGATGGCCCTCTCGGTCAACACCTACTTCGTGCAGATGGAGCAGGAGATCGGTCTCTGCGCGGTCAAGCAGATGGCCAACAAGCTCGGCATCAACGCCAAGGCGAGCGGCCAGCCGCTGGAGGAGGTCCCCGCGATGGCCCTGGGCGTCGAGGAGGTGAGCCCGCTGAGCATGGCCGGCGTCTACGCCGCCTTCGCCGCCGGCGGCACCTACTGCGCCCCGGTCGCGATCAACAGGATCACCACGGTCGCGGGCAAGAACGTACCGGTCCCGTCCGCCCACTGCGCGAGGGCGTTCTCCGAGGACACCTCCCGGGCGCTGAACACCATCCTGAACGGCGTGACGGAGAACGGCACCGGCCGTGACCTCGGCCTGGAAGGGGGCCGGCAGATCGCGGGCAAGACCGGCACCTCGGACCGGAAGCGGGCCGCCTGGTTCAGCGGCTACACCCCGCAGCTGGCCACCGCGGTCTGGATCGGCGGCCCCGACGGCGGTGTGGAGATGCGCAACATCACCATCAACGGGAAGTACCGCAAGGAGGTGTTCGGCGCGGACGGCCCCGGGCCGATCTGGCGGGACGCGATGAACCAGGCCCTGCGGGGCGCGCCCAAGCAGTCCCTGCCGATGATGGACATCCCGGACCCGGTCCCGCCCGCCGACCCCGACGCCACCGGCAGCCCCACGGGCGCGCCGTCCACGGCCCCCGCCAGCGCTCCCGCTACTTCTCCCACCGGGCAGTAGTCCCGGCGGTACGTCGGTCGAACCCGCGGCCCCCGTGGCGGCACCCCTTTCCGGGGCGCCGCCACGGGGGCCGCCGCCGTGCGTGTCGGCCAAGGCCGTCCAGAACGCCAAGAAGCTCATCTGACAAGCAGCGGTGCCTGAGCGGTGCCGGAGCGGCGGGAACGGCTGCCCGTTCGTCCCGCCGCTCCGGCGGTCATGGCCGGTAGTGGTCCGGACCTAGGAGGGGAAGGGCCAGGTCGGGCACCACGGCCAGACGATCTGGCCCGGGACCGGCGGGCCCCACGGCGGGCACGGCGGCAGCTGGGCCGGCGGCGCGGAGGTCCAGAGGATCTTGCCGTTCAGCTCGATCGCGATGGCGCCCTCGTTGTAGATCGAGAGGGTGGCGCCCCACTGGCCGCCGGTCTGGCTGTTCCACAGCGGCGTGTTGTCGGCGGCGTAGACGACGAGGTTGCCGTCGCCCTGCATGATCAGGACCTCGCCCCGGGGCATGGCGCCCTTGGCGACCCAGATGGCCTTGTTGTCGCGGTACAGCACGACGTTGCCGTCGCCCTGCATGGCGAGCATGACCCGGCCGTCCGGGGAGTACCAGGCCTGGTTGCGGCCGATCGAGGTGTTGCCCGGGATCCGGGTGGGGGTGGAGAGGGCCGTCGCGGAGAGGACGGGCGCCTCGGCGGTCACGGGGGCGGCCGGGGCGGGGGCCGGGGCGGCGTGGGCGGTGCCGCCGGCGAGGGTGGCGAACCCTATCGCGGCGACGGCCGCGAGGGCCGCGGCCCGGTTGCGGAGAGTGGTCATAGTGGGGCTCGGGATCCTTCCGATGGGAGAAGCGGCGGCCCGGGGGGACCGCCGTTCCGACGGTGCGTCAGGCTGTTCCTGCGCGCCGGGCGCCCAGGTTATGGCCGTCGGAACGGCGGTCGGCGGCAGTTCGACCGGCAGCTTTCCGGCACCCCGCCGCCCCTGCCGGCCTAGGGCCCGTCTTCAAGCCCCCGGCGTCGGCCCGCAGGCGGGGGCTTGAAGACGGGCCCTAGCCCAAGGTGGTGGCCAGGAAGTCCCGCCAGGCGGCGTGCACGCGCTGGATGTGGGGCTCGTCCTCGGCGGCGAGGAGGTCGAGCAGCAGTCCGCGGAGGACGGCGAGCACCACGGTGGCGTTCGCCCGGGTGCCGTCGAGGACGCGGGTCAGGGGCGGCAGCCACTCCTCCAGTGAGGCGGTGCCGAAGTCCAGCCAGGGCTCGCGGCGGCCGAAGGCGCGGACGTAGCCCTCGAAGAACAGGCGGAGCGCGCCCCGGTGTTCGGGGGCCGTCACCCATTCCCACAGCCGTTCGAGGGTTTCGCGGGGGCTGCCGCCCTCGGCCTCGGAGCGTTCCAGCAGGGCCAGTTGCTCACCCCGGCCGACCGCGAGCACCTCGCGGACCAGCTCCTCCTTCGACCCGAAGAGGTAGAGGAGTACGCGGGGGCTGGTGCCGATCCCGGCCGCGAGCGGGCGCAGTGAGAGGTCGGAGACGTTGTGCTCGGCGACGTAGCGGACGGTCGCGGCGAGCAGGTCCTCTCGGCGCGCGGACGGGCGGCGCGGCGTCGGGTGGGAAGGTGCGTCGGCTGGGGTGGGCACGTGCTCTATCCTTTCACTGAAACGAGTGTTTCAGTCGAAGGGGATGCTGCCATGGCCACCTCCGCACCCGGGACCGCGACCGTCCGCGAGGCCGACCGGCCCGGCGACCTCGGCGCCGTCGCCGCCCTGCACGGCGTCCTCTACTCCCGCGAGTACGGCATGGACGCCACCATGGAGGCGTATGTCGCGGCCGGCATGGCCGAGTTGGTCCTGGCCCGGGCCGCCGAGGGCAGCGCGGCACCCGGTCGGCTCTGGGTCGCCGAGCTCGACGGCCGGGTGGTCGGTGCCACGGGCCTGGTCCGGACCGAGGAGCGCCCGGGCTGGGGACAGCTGCGGTGGGTGCTGCTCGACCCGGTCGCCCGGGGTCGCGGCCTGGGGCGGCGGCTGCTGGAGACCGCCCTGGACGAGGCCCGTGCCCGCTCGTACGACGGCGTGCTGCTCTGGACGATCACGGGCCTCGACGCCGCCCACCACCTGTACGCCGAGGCCGGTTTCGAGCTCACCGTCTCGCGCCCGGAACGCAAGTTCGGGCTCGATACCGTCGAGCAGCGGATGGACCTGCGGTTCTGAGCGACCCACGGCACGGCTCGGTGAGCCGGCGCCGCCGGGTGTTTGCCGGAATCCGGCGGGGCGTCGGCGAGTTCATGGCATGAGGGAAGCCGGAGGGCGGGGTTGACACCCCGGATCGGCAGCACCGAGACTCCGGGTCGGGGGCGCTTCCCGGGCCTGGAGCACGGTCGGGCGGAGATCTGTCATGCACCTGATGGCCGCCCGTCGCCGAACACCGCGCCGGACGCGGGACTCGGCGGGCGCCTCCGCCCTTCACCCGCCCCCCACCGCAGGAGCAGCCCATGAGGCTCACTTCAGCACGCCCGCGTCGCGGGAGGCCGGCCGCCAGGCTCGGTCTCGCCCTGCTCGCGGCCACCACCCTCGCCCTGCCGGGCCCGGCCGCCCTCGCGGCGCCCGCCCCCTCGACGGCCCCCGCCGCCGCGTGCGGCGCCGCCGACGCCGCGCGGGGCCGCCCGGTCACCGCCTCCTCCACCGAGGGCGCGGCCCTGTCCGCCGCCAACGCCGTGGACGGCGACCCCGCCACCCGCTGGTCCTCCGCCTTCGCCGACCCGCAGTGGCTCCAGGTCGACCTCGGCTCGGTGCGGCCGCTCTGCCGCGTCGAACTCGCCTGGGAGGCGGCGTACGGGCGCGCCTATCGGATCGAGGCCTCCGACGACGGCGCCAAGTGGCGGACCCTCTACGCCACCGAGCGCGGCACCGGCGGCACCGAGACCCTCGCCGTGACCGGCAGCGGCCGCTACCTCCGGCTCAACGGCCTGGCCCGGGCCACCGAGTGGGGCTACTCGCTCTGGGAGCTGCGGGTCGCCGCCTCCGACGGGCCGACCGTGCCGCCGGTGCAGGGCGGCGGTGACCTCGGGCCCAATGTGCTGCTCTTCGACCCCGGCACGCCGGGCATCCAGGCCAAGCTGGACGAGGTGTTCCGCAAGCAGGAGGCCAACCAGTTCGGCCCCGAGCGGTACGCGCTGCTGTTCAAGCCGGGGACCTACCAGAACCTCAACGCCCAACTCGGCTTCTACACCTCGATCGCGGGTCTCGGCCTGAAGCCCGACGACACCACGATCAACGGCGACGTCACCGTGGACGCCGGCTGGTTCGACGGCAACGCCACCCAGAACTTCTGGCGCTCCGCCGAGAACCTCGCCCTCAACCCGGTGAACGGCACCGACCGCTGGGCCGTCGCCCAGGCCGCGCCGTTCCGCCGGATGCACGTCCGCGGCGGCCTCAACCTCGCCCCGAACGGCTACGGTTGGGCCAGCGGCGGCTACATCGCCGACAGCCGGATCGACGGGCAGGTCGGCAACTACTCGCAGCAGCAGTGGTACACCCGGGACAGCGCGATCGGCGGCTTCTCCAACGGCGTGTGGAACCAGGTGTTCTCCGGCGTCCAGGGCGCGCCCGCGCAGAGCTTCCCCACCCCGCCGTACACCACGCTCGACACCACCCCGGTCTCCCGGGAGAAGCCGTTCCTCTACCTGGACGGCACCGAGTACCGGGTGTTCGTCCCGGCGAAGCGCACCGGCGCCCGCGGGGTCTCCTGGGACGGCGCCCTGCAGGGCAGTTCGCGACCGCTCGGCCAGTTCTACCTGGTCAAGCCGGGGGCGACGGCGGCCACCATCAACCAGGCGCTCGCCCAGGGCCTGGACCTGCTCTTCACCCCCGGCGTCTACCACGTGGACCGGCCGATCGAGGTGACCCGCCCCGGCACCGTGGTGCTCGGCCTCGGTCTGGCCACCGTGGTGCCCGACAACGGCGTGACCGCGATCCGGGTGGCCGACGTGGACGGCGTCCGGCTGGCCGGTCTGCTGGTCGACGCCGGACCGGTCAACTCGCCGGTGCTGGTGCAGATCGGCCCGGACAACGCCGCCGCCGACCACGCGGCCGACCCGACCACCCTGCAGGACGTGTTCGTACGGGTCGGCGGCGCGGGCGCGGGCCGGGCGACCGCCGGGATCGTGGTCAACAGCGACGACGTGATCATCGACCACACCTGGATCTGGCGCGCCGACCACGGCGCCGGCGTCGGCTGGACGGTCAACCCCGCCGACTACGGGCTGCTGGTCCGCGGCGACGACGTGCTCGGCACCGGCCTGTTCGTCGAGCACTTCAAGAAGTACGACGTCGAGTGGTCCGGCGAGCGCGGCCGGACGATCTTCTACCAGAACGAGATCGCCTATGACGCGCCGAACCAGGCCGCCGTGCAGAACGGCGCCACCAAGGGTTTCGCCGCGTACAAGGTGGACGACCACGTCACCACCCACGAGGGCTGGGGGATCGGCAGCTACTGCTACTTCAATGTGGACCCGACCATCCGGATGGACCACGGCTTCGAGGCCCCGGTCCGGCCCGGGGTGCGGTTCCACGACCTGCTGGTGGTCTCGCTGAGCGGCAACGGCCAGTTCGAGCACGTGATCAACGGCACCGGCGGTGCGACCTCCGGCACCTCCACCACTCCGTCGACGGTGGTCTCCTTCCCGTGACGGCCGTGACGGCCTGACCGTTCTTCGGAGGCGCTCCCGACCGCCGCCGGCCCCGCCCGGGGCCGGCGGCGGTTCAGTGCCGGAGGGCCAGGCGCAGGGCGAGGGCGAACACCACGGCGTTGCCGGCCAGCCCGGTGAGCAGGCGGCCGCGCGGGCCGGTGAGCAGGCGGCGGAGCAGGGCGCCGCCGGTGGCGAGCAGGGCCTGCCAGCTGGCCGAGGCGGCGAAGGCGGCGAGGACGAAGAGCAGCCCCGGCCCGAGCGTGCCGGGGCCGGTCCGGCCGCCGACCACCAGGACGGTGAAGTAGACCACGGTGAGCGGGTTGAGCAGGGTCAGGCCGAGCAGCGACGCGTAGGTGCGCCAGGGCGAGGCGGGCGCAGGGGGCGGCGCTCCCGCCGGGTCGCGCTCCGCCCGGTGGCCGCGCAGGGTCGCGCGCAGTCCGTGGACGGCCAGCAGGGCGAGCACCCCGGCCGCGACGAGTTCCAGGGTGTTCGCGGCCGGGGCGAGCAGCGGGGCGAGCGCCGCGCCGCCGAGCACCGCCGCGAGGGCGTAGAGGCCGTCGGCGGTGGCCACGCCGAGGGCGGCGGCCAGGCCGCGCCCGAGTGAGACGCGGGAGGCGAGGGTGACGATCAGGACGGAGATCGCGCCGATCGGCATGGCGATGCCGTAGCCGGCGAGGAGTCCGGAGAGCAGGGCGTCGGTCATCGGGGGAGGTCCGATCCGGTCGGGGTCGCCGGCGGCGGTCGCAGCGGTCGCAGCGTCGCGGCGGTGGTCGGGGTGGCCGGAAGCGTAGCCCCGCGCCTCCCGCCCCGGCCACCGGTTTTCCGCCCCGGACACCGGACTTCCGCCCCGGGTACCGGATTTCAGCCCCGGGCGCTCGTCGGACCGACCGTCCGAGCGCCGGTGCTCACCCTGCCCCGGTGCTCACCCTGCCCCGGTGCTCACCCCGTCGCGCTGAGCACCACCGGCATCGGCCCGTCCGGGCGGACGGTGATGCTGTACGCGGCGCCGGACGGCTTGTCGAGGAAGCGCACCGCGAAGGCGGGCAGCAGGAGTTCGAGCAGCGCGACCGACTCGCGGAGGGCGAACTGGGTGCCCAGGCAGGCGCGGGCCCCGAGGCCGAAGGGAAGGTAGGCGCCGAGGTGGGCGGGGCGGCTGCCGGCGGCCGTGAAGCGGGTGGGGTCGAACCGCTCCGGGTCGAGCCAGAGCGCCGGGTCGCGGTGGGTGAGGTAGGGGCAGACCAGCAGGTCCGTGCCGGCCTCGACGCGGTGCCCGGCGAGGGTGTCCTCGGTGAGCGCGTGCCGGGGGAGGATCCACGCGGACGGGTAGAGCCGCAGGGTCTCGGAGACCAGCGCCTGCACCGCCTCGCGCCGTTCGGGCGAGCCCTCGGGGCCCGCGTCGAGGGCCCAACTCCGGGTGTCCGGGGCGGTGTCGAGGAGCAGGAAGAGCCAGCCGAGGGTGGTGGCGGTGGTCTCGTGGCCGGCGACGAGCAGGGTGACGAGTTCGTCGCGGATCAGCCGGTCGGTGTACTCGGGGTGCTCCTCGGCGGCGTCGAGCAGGACGCGCAGCACCCCGGGGCCGTCGGGGCCGTCCTCGCGGCGGCGGGCGGTGGCGATGGCGGCGTGCGCCACCGCGTCGATCCGGGCGAGGTCCTCGGCGACGGCCTCCTGGACCTGCTCGCCGTCGGGGAGTTGGGGCAGGGCGGCGACCACGGTGGCGATGCGGTCGAGTTCGCGCTCGGTCTCCGCCTCCAGGGGGTGGCCGGTGAGCGCGCGCCAGATGGTGTCGAGGGCGAAGTGGCGCATCTCCTCGCCGAGGTCGACGGGCTCGCCGGTGCGCGCGTACCCGGCCCAGCGGTCGGCGGCGCGGCGGGCGGCGGCGGCGATCCGCTGCTCGTAGCGGCGCATCCCGGTGCCGGTGAACTGGGCCTGGAGCATGCGGCGTTGGCGCTTCCAGGGCTCGCCGGTCGCGGACAGCACACCCTCGCCGGCGAGCATCCGGGCGCGGTGCGAGCGCTTGACGTACCGCTCGGGGTGGCGGCCGAGGACGTGCTGGACGGCGTCCGGGTCGGTGACCAGGACGGTGGGGCGCGGCCCGATCCGGAACGCGGCGACGCCGCCGAGGCGCTGCCGGGTGCGGGCCAGCAGGTCGATCAGCTCCGCCTCCTCGCTGCGCCACTCCTCGACGGCCTCGGGCGGCAGTTCGGGGACGGGCGGGGCGGCGGCGGGGGAGGGGCCGGGGTTCGCGGTGGTGGTCACGGGGTGCCTCCTCGGGTCACGGGGGTGCCTCCTCGGTCGGCGGCTCGTGGCTGGCGACGGACCGTACGGCGGCCCGCGCTGACTCTACGTCAGCGAACGGCCCCCGACCACGCGGCGGTGCCGCGGTCCGTCCCCCTCGACGAACCGCGGCACCGCTTTGACATCCCGTCCCGGAAGACGATCCGGTCCGCTCAGATCGACTGCCAGAGGGCCGGGACGATCGGCGGCTCCCAGCCCACCTGGGCCGTGTGGCCCTGGAGGCACCGGTAGCCGATTCCGTTGTAGGTGACGAGGTCACCCGCCTTGTACGTGGTGCCCGCCGCCCAGGTGCCGTTGCCCGGGCCGGGGTCGGAGCCGACCACCAGCGTGTAGCCGCCGGTGTGGGCGACCGAACCGGTCCCGGTCACCACCAGGTTGTACGTCCCCGCCGGGACCGACGGGCCGACCGCGACGGTCAGCGTCGCGGAGCCGCCGGACTGCACCGAGGCGGGGCTGACCGTGGCCGTCACCCCGGCCGGCGCGCCGGAGACCGCGAGGTTCACGGTCTGCGCGGAGCCGGAGGTGGTCCGGGTGTCGACCGCGGCACTGGCCGACTCGCCCGGCTTGACGGTGCCGGTGGCCGGGTTGACCGCGACCGAGAAGTCGTTGGTCGGGATCGGGCCGCCGCCGACCGAGGTCTTCCACAGCGTGTAGGCGACGCCGTCGGCGCTGCGGTCCAGCACGGTGGCGTTGATGTTGGCGGTGGTGTCGCACGCCGAGTGGTAGCAGGAGTCGTACGCCCGGCCCGCGGTGCCGCCCCACTTGGCCGCCTGCGCGGAGGACTTGGTGGCGCCGGCGCCCGCCGCGTACCCCGAGGTCGGGATGCCCGCGGCCTGGAACGAGGCGTCGTCCGAGCGGCCCTGGCCCTCGACGTTCTCCTCCGGCTGGAGGTTCAGCGAGTCCCAGTACGCCTTCATCGGCGCCGAGGTGGCGGAGTTGAGGTTGTTGATGAAGTAGCCGCCGTTGGGCGAGCCGACCATGTCGAAGTTGTAGTAGCCCTTGATCGCGCTGCGCTGGGTCGAGCTGAGCTGGCCCACGTAGGACTGCGAGCCCTGGAGGCCCTGCTCCTCGCCCGTCCACCAGGCGAACCGGACGTGCCGGGTGAGGGTCGGGTTCTGCTGCGCCAGGGTGAGCGCGTTCTCCAGCAGGACGGCCGAGCCGGAGCCGTTGTCGTTGATGCCCGGGCCGGCGCTGACGCCGTCCAGGTGCGCGCCGAACATGGTGACCTGGTCGGCCGGCCCGCCCGGCCAGTCGGCGATCAGGTTGTTGCCGCCGTAGGTGCAGGAGCCGCAGGTCTGCTCGCCGACCGTGTAGCCGGCCGCCTGGAGCTTGCCCTTCACATAGGCCAGCGACTGGCTGTACCCGGCGGTGCCGGTGCGCCGGTTGCCGCCGTTCTGCGTGGCGATGGTGTTGAACTGGGCCAGGTGCGCCTGGACGTTGGCGACGCTGATGTCGGGCGCCTGGCCGCCGGGGTTGCCGCCGCCGACCGTCAGCGCGTACTGCGCGGTGTGGGTGGTCTGGCCGGTGCCGGTGACCGTGATGAGGTAGCTGCCCGGCGCGGTGGTGGCGCTGGTGGAGACGGTCATCGTCGCGTTCGAGCCGGTCTGGACGGAGGACGGGCTGAAGCTGACGTTCGCGCCGCTCGGGGCGCCGGAGGCGGTCAGGTTGACGGTCTGGGCGCCGCCCTGGGTCACCTGGGTGACGACCGTCGCGGTGGCCGAGGAGCCGGGTTGGACGGTGCCGGAGCCCGGGGTGGTCGCGATCGAGAAGTCGGGGCCGGTCGGGCCGTCGCACTTCGGGTCGCCGGTCTGGGCCGGTACGCTGACCGCGTCCCAGGCCGCCTTGGTGCGGTTGAACAGGGTGCAGCTCGGGTCGAGGTTCTTGGCCGCGGTCAGGGTGGTGGTGCGGTACTTCTTGTACGTCATGCCGCTGGTCTTGAGCAGCATGCCGCCGTAGAAGATCCGGCCCGCGTCCTTGATGCCGATGCCGGTGACCGCGGAGCTGTTGCAGGTCGGGCTGGTGGGCTTGCCGCCGCCCGGGTTGGAGCCCTCGGCGAGCAGGTAGAACCAGTGGTTCAGCGGGCCGGCCGCCGCGTGCACCTCGGTGCTCGGGATCGAGGAGGAGTAGCAGTTGGGGTCGCCGTTGACGAGTGAGGGGTTGGCCATGTTGCGGATCGGGCCGCGGCCGACCAGGTTGATCGTCTCGCCGACGGTGTAGTCCGGGGTGTCGTACGGGGAGGGCTCGTTGGCGTACGCCTCGGTGAGCGCGCCGAAGATGTCGCCGGTGCCCTCGCCGAGGCCGTTCTCGTTGTTGGCGCCGCCCGGGGTGAACTGGTCGATGCCGTGGCCGAATTCGTGGCCGACGACGTCTATCGCGGCGATCCACTCGTTGGCCTGGTTGTGGCCGATGGAGACCGAGGAGCCGTCCCAGTAGGCGTTGACGTCGTTCAGACCGACCTTGACCGGCCAGCTTCCGCCGTTGCCGTTGTGGCCGTTGCGGCCCAGCCAGTCCTTGAGCATGTCCCACTCTTTTTGCGCGGCGAACATGACGTCGCCGCAGCCGGTCTCCTTGCTGGTGGGGCTGCCGTTCCCCCAGGAGTCCGAGGACTTGCTGAACACCTGGCCGGTCGAGTAGTCGGCGCAGGTCAGGCCGGGGCGGTTCGGGTCGCGCAGCGAGTAGCCGCCGCCCGAGGCGGTGGTGCTGATGGTGACCGGGGGAGCGCCGTTCCACTTGCTGTTGACGGTGCCGGCCCGGACGTCGTCGTAGCTGTCGACGAGCTCGCCGTTGCGGGCGTCCACGAAGACGTGCAGGGTGCTCGGTGCGGTCGCGGTCCGGCCGGTGAGCACGGTCTCCCAGGCGAGCCGGGCGGCGCCGTCCTTGACCCGGACGACCAGCCGGCGGGCCTGCACCCCGTCGACGGTGGCCAGTTGGGTGCGGGCGGTCCGCTCCGCGTGGGCGGCGCTGACCAGCGCGGTGGTGGGGACGCCGATCGGGCCGGTGGCGGCGGACTGCAGCCCGCGCACCCTGCCCTGGCCGTCGGCGACCACGACGGCGTCGCCGCCGACCACCGGCAGGCCCCGGTAGGTGCGCTCGTAGGCGACCGAGTAGAGACCGGCCAGCCAGGGGGTCACGGACTGGCGCTCGTACGTCTCGCCGGGGCCCTTGGCCAGTGCGTCCAGGCCCGCCGCGGCCGCCCGGTCGGCGGTGTTCACGGCGGCGGCCAGGGCGCTGGGGGGTGTCGGCGCGCTGGGGTGTGTCGGTGTGGCCGCGCCCGGGGCGGCGGCGGCCTGCCCGACCGCGGTGGCGGTCAGCAGGCCGGCCAGGACGGCCAGGGTGGTCCCCGCCGTCAGCAATCTGCGTGTCATTCCGAGGCTCCTCGAACGTGGGGGTGCTCGACCGCGGACGGCGTGCCGGAAGGGCGCTCACCGCGGGCCGCTAGGGGGACGGCCCTGCGGGCGTCCGCGCTCGGGTGCCGGAACCCTCACACGGCGTCATGCCACGGTCAACGGATCGGGCGCGCGGAGCGGGCGGTTGGCAAGTTCCGTCAAGTGGCGTCAGGAGGTGTGGTTGCTACGGGACTTGGTGGCTGTGGAGGCGTCGGGGCAGGTCGGAGCTACTGGAGAGGTAGAGACCACCGTGTGGAGAGGTTGAGACCAGAGTGCGGAAGTGGTTGAGACCACCTCATGTACGACGAGGCCCCCGTCCAGTACCGTCCTCCTCAGCGGACCTCCCCACCGGAAGGCCCGGAACGCACTCGGGAGGGCAGCCCCGTGCACCGGAACCGGGCGGCGACCACGCCCGTCCAGGACCACCTCTGGCAGGCCTTCGGGCTCCGCCTGCGCCAGTGGCGCCGCCGCGCCGGCCTGACCCAGGCCCAGCTCGGCGCCGAGATCGGCTACGACCACACCGCCGTCAGCAAACTCGAACACGGCACCCGCCGCACCAGCCCCCGCGTCGCCGACCGACTCGACGACCTCCTGCACGCCGGCGGCGACCTGCGCACCGCCTGCCGCCTCGCCGAGGAGGGCCCGCCCCCCACCGCCGGGACGTCCCTGGCCCCCGCTCCCGCACTTGCCTCGGGGGACTGGGCCCGCCCCCCGCTGCCCGGCCCGCCCGTCGCCGCCCTCGGCCCCGTCCTGCCCGCCTTCCTGCCCGCCGGCCTCGCCGCCCACCTGCCCGCGCGCCTCCCCGACTACGGGCTGCTCTGCCCGCTCCACGACGCCGCCGGCTGCGCCGTCCCCGAGCCCGTCGAACTGGCCGTCCTGCACACCGCCTTCCGCGCCGCCGACCCCGACACCGCCGCACCGCTCGACCCCGACACCGCCCACGCCCTCGCCGGCCTGCTCGCCGCCCACCTCCGGGCCGGCGACAGCCCCGCCGCCCCCGGCACCGCCGCCGTCGAGGACACCCTGCGCGTCGTCCTGCGCCGCCTCGCCGCCCACCCCGCCGGCCCCGACCGCCGCCCGCTGGCCCGGCTCGCCGGCGAGTACGCCCACGCGGCCGGCGCCCTGCGCATGCAGGACGGCCGCAACGCCACCGCCATGGCCTGCTACACCCGCGCCCTCGGCTGGGCCGAACTCGCCGACGACCACGCCACCCAGGTCGCCGCGCTCAGCGACATGAGCTTCCTCGCCCGCCTCGACGGCGACCCCGCCGCCGCCCTCGGCTACGCCCGCGAGATCGCCCGGGTCGCCCCCGCCCGGCACTGGGCCGGCGCCATGGGCCAGATCGCCCAGGCCCGCGCCCACGCCATGACCGGCGACGTCCGCGCCACCGTCCGCCACCTCGGCCGCTCCCGGCTGCACCTCGACCACATCGGCGCCCACGACGAGTCCGACGCCGCCTGGCTCTCCATCGCCTCCATGCGGCTGCGCGTCGAGGCCGGCGCCGCCGCCGCCCTGCGCGACGCGGCCGCCGCCGTCGACGACCCCCGGCTCGCCCGCCGCGCCGTCGACGCCGCCGAGACCGCGCTCGCCCTGCTCGCCCCCGACCAACTCCCCGCCGCCCGACTCCTGTTCACCGTCCGGGTGGCCGACTGCCACCTGCTCGCCCACGACCCCCGGGCCGCCGCCGACCTGCTCGGGCCGGTCCTCGCGGCGGGCGGCGGCGGGGCGGACGGGCTGCCGCCGCTGGTCCGGCGCGAACTCGCCGTCCTGCGCCGCCGGTTGGCCGGGCACGGCCTCGCGGGGTGAGGCGACGGGCGGGGTTCGCCCACCGCCGCTCCGTCCCCCGCCATCCGCGCCACCGCGGCTGAACGTACCGCCGACACCACCACCCCCGGGTGCACTCGAACGACGGTCCGAGTGCACCCGCCGATCCCCTCGCGACCCGTCGTCGGAATACCTGACGGTGCATCAACATCCGTCTGTGGACCGTCCATCACGACATCGCATCGGTCTCCCGGACCGGCCTCGAAGCGGCCGAACGGGAAGATCCGCCGCTGCTATCCTCGCCGCGAACCCGGGCCGGTACCCTCACCGCCGGCCGGGTCCGTCCAGGGGGTGGAGCATGGCCGAGCCGGTGCTCGTGGTGGACTTCGGCACGTCGTCCTCGGCGGCGGCGGTGGTGCTGGACCGGGGCGAGCGGCTGGTGAAGGAGCCGTCGAGCGGCCTGCTGTCCTGGCCCTCCGCGGTCTGCGCGGAGGGCGACCGGCTGCTCGTCGGCTCGGCGGCCGAGCACCGTAAACGGGCCGAACCGTCCTGCTACCGCGCGGAGTTCAAGCGCGACCTGGGCGAGCGGGCGCCCGTTCCGCTGGGCGAGCGGACGTACCCGGTGAGCGCCCTGGTGGCCGCCGTCCTGGCGGAGTTCCGCTCCCAAGGGCAGGTGATGATCGGCCGCGGCATCGAGCGGCTGGTGGTGACGGTGCCGGCCTCGTACGGGCCGGTGGATCCGCGGCGGGAGGCGATGCTGGCGGCGGGCGCCGCGGCCGGGTTCCGGAGCGTGGAACTGCTGGCCGAGCCGGTGGCGGCGGCGCACGCGACGGTGGCGGGGCAGCCGTTCGCGCCGGGCGCGACGGTGCTGGTGTATGACTTCGGCGGCGGTACGTTCGACACGGCGCTGGTGCGGATCGGCGCGGACGGCGCCTCGCACACCGTGCTCGGGCACGCGGCGCTGGACGACTGCGGCGGCCGGGACATCGACGGGCTGCTCGCCGGCCGGATCCGCGAACGGGGCCGGGACTGGCTGGAGCCGCTGCTCGGCGCGGGCGGCGCGGGCGCGCTGCGCGCCCACCTGGAGCTCGGCGACTTCGTCCGCCGGATCAAGCACCAGCTCACCGAGTCCGCGCTGGTCGAGGACTATCTGACGCCGCTCGGCCCGGCCAGCCGGGTGGCCCGCGACGAACTCGAAGCCCTGATCGGCCCGTTGCTCGACCGGACGGTGGCCTGCTGCCGCCAGCTGCTCGCCGACTGCGGGGTCCGACCGCGCGCCGTCGACTCCGTCCTGCTGGTCGGCGGCACCACCCGCGTCCCCGCCGTGCGGGCGCTGCTGGCCGACCGGCTGGGCCGTCCGCTGCGGCTGGTCGAGGACCCGGACCTGGCGGTGGTGCACGGCGCCGCCGCCTGGGCCGCCCGCTCCGCCGACCGCCGGCTCAGCCCGCTCCGGCTGCCCGCCCACACCCGGCCGCTCGCCTGGGGCTTCCCCGCGCCGACGGCCGAGGTCGTCGGCTGGGCCGTCCCGGCCGCGACCGCCTACCCGGCCGGTGCCGCGCTGGGCTCGCTGCGCCTGCCCGACGGCAGCCTCTGGGAGCTGACCGCCGACGAACCCGGCACCATGGTCCGGCAGTTGGTGGCGCCCGGCACGGCGGTCGGTCCGGGCGAATGGCTGCTGGCGGTCCAGCCGGCCGGCGCGGCGCAGGAGCCGGACGGGCCGCCTGGCGGGCACGCCCCGCCCGGCTACCCGCCGCCACCGCCGGGTCGGCCGAGCTGGCCGGGCCGCACCGGGACCGCGATGCTGGCGCTGCTGGGCGCGCTCCTCCTCGGGTACGGTCTGCTCGGGCTCGTCGACAAGGTGGACCCGGGCCGGGGCATGTTCCTGCTGCTCGGCCAGGCCGCCGTGGTGGTGCTGGTGGCGGGGCTCGTCGCGGTCGGCCGGAGCGCGGGCCGGGCCTGGCGTTCGGCCGCGGGGGCGGCGCTGGTGGTGGCGCTGTGCTGGGCGGGCTGGGCGTCGGACACGGTGACCCGGGACTGGGACCCGTACCGGCGGCTGCCGTTCGACGAGAGCCCGACCGTCTACCAGTTCCAGCAGACGGGCCTGATGCTGCTCGGCACCGGGCTGGTCGCGGTGGCCCTGGCGGTCCGCCGCCGTCGGCGCGCGGAGGCCTCGGTGGCGTGGCGGAGCTGGCTCGGCGGCTTGCTGGGAGCGGTGCTCGCCGGCGGCACGACCTGGTTCGCGGTCTCCTCGCACGAGGGCCGGTACGGCGTGCTGGAGGGCGCGGAGCTGCTGACCGTCACGCTGCCCTGCGTGGGCGGAGCGGTCACCGGGGCGCTCCTCGTACGGGCCCTCGGAAGGTCCCGCCGGTCGGTCTGGCCGGCCGTCGCGGCCGGGCTCGCCACGGCGGCGCTGATCGCCGCCGGAGCGGACGAGCTGCGGCACGGCCGGTGGCTGGTGGAGGTGGCGGCGGCGCTGGCCGCCGCCGGGGGCGCGGCGGGGCTCGGCCTCGCCGCCCGGTCCCGGCGCGCCGAGCGGGTGGCGGGCCTGCCGGTGGGCAGTTGGTGCGCCCTGCTGTTCGCGGGGCTGGTCGCGGTGAACGGAGTGCTCGGATGATCCTCGCGGCGGCGGAAGGCCCCTGGCTGCTGGGCGACGGCGGTGTCACCGTCCTCGCGACGGTCGTCCTGGTGACGGCGGCGGTGACCCTCGCGGTGGCCGCCGTCCGGGGCCGGGGCCACTCGGCGGGGGCGCGGACGGGGCTCGGGCTGGGGGCGGCGGCGGCCCTCGTGGGCGCGGTGGTCCTGACGGTGACGCGGGCGGACGGCGAGTTCGTCGCGATGCTCGGCATCGTGCTGCCGTTCGGCCTGGCCGCCGGGGCGGTGGGCTGGGCCGTCCGGCTCGCCCGCCACGGCGACTGACCACCGGCACCACCCGCCCGGGCCGTTCCGCAGGAACCTCGCCCTGCGGGCGACCACCCACTCCGGAAGACCTCACAGGAAGGGGCGCGGTGTGACCGTACCCGTGCTCGTCGTCGACTTCGGCACCTCCTCCTCGTCGGCCGCCGTGGTGCTGGACGGGCGTGAGCGGGCGCTGAAGGAGCCGTCCAGCGGGCTGCTGTCCTGGCCGTCGGCGGTGTCCCTCGGCGCGGACGGGCGGCTGCTCGTCGGCTCGGCCGCGGAGCGCCGCAAGCGGGCCGAACCGGACTCCTACCGCGCCGAGTTCAAGCGGGACCTCGGTGAGCGGGCGCCCGTCGTGCTGGGCGGGCGCAGCTTCACCGCCGTGGCCCTGGTGGCGGCCGTGCTGGCCGAGTTCCGGGGGCAGGCGCGGGCCGCGGTCGGCCGGGAGGTCGATCGGCTGGTGGTGACCGTGCCGGCCTCGTACGGGCCGGTGGATCCGCGGCGGGAGGCGATGCTGGCGGCTGGCGCCGCGGCCGGATTTCGGAGCGTGGAACTGCTGGCCGAGCCGGTGGCGGCGGCGCACGCGACGGTGGCGGGGGCGCCGTTCGCGCCGGGCGCGACGGTGCTGGTGTACGACTTCGGCGGCGGTACGTTCGACACGGCGCTGGTGCGGATCGGCGCGGGCGGTGCCTCGCCCACGGTGCTCGGGCACGCGGCGCTGGACGACTGCGGCGGCCGGGACATCGACGCCCTGCTGGCCGGTGGCATCGCCACCGCCGGGCGGGAGTGGCTGGACCCGCTGATGGCCGCCGGGGCGACCAGGGCCCGGCTCGAACTCGGCGACTTCGTCCGGCGGATCAAGCACCAGCTGAGCGAGGCCGCGGAGGTGGAGGACTACTTCACCCCCGTCACTCCGGCCAGTCGGGTGGCGCGCGCCCAACTCGACTACCTGGTCGGCCCGTTGATCGACCGCACGGTGGCCTGCTGTCGACAGCTGCTCGCCGCCCACCGGGTGCGGGCCAGGGACGTCGACGCGGTGCTGCTGGTCGGCGGGACCACCCGGATCCCGCTGGTCGCCACCCTGCTGGCCGACCGGCTGGGCCGTCCGCTGCGGCTGGTCGAGGACCCGGACCTGGCGGTGGTGCACGGCGCCGCCGCCTGGGCGGCCCGCTCCGCCGACCGCCGGTTGCTGCCCGCCGCCACCGAGGCGGGGGCCGTGCCGCTGGCCTGGGAGCTCGCCGCGCCGGCCGAGCTCACCGCCTGGCACGTCCCGCCCGGTACCGGCTACCCCGCGGGCGCCGCGCTCGGCACCCTGCGCACGCCCGAGGGCGCCCTGGTCGAGCTGGCCGCCGCCGCCCCGGGCCGGGTGGTCCGCCAACTCCGCGCCCCCGGTGAGACGGTGGGCGCCGGCGAGTGGCTGATCGCGGTCCAGCAGGAGCCGGCCCCGGCGGCGCCCGGCGCGGCGGCGCGGCCCGCCGGAGCACGGCCGCAGGCCGCCCCGCACCGCCGGCCCGGGGTGCTGGCCCTGGTGTTCCTGCTGGCCGTGGTGGCGGGCCTGGCCATGAGCGGCAACGCGCCCGTGGGCATCGTGACCGGACTGCTCGCCGTCGGCGTCTACTACGCCGTGGGCCGCCGCCGGGAGAACCGAGGGACGACCCGAACGGCCCGGGAGGCCCGGACGACCCGGGAGACGCGGGAGACCCGTAGGAGCGGACGATGAAGGACGACAGGATGTTCGATCCCACTGGCGGCGGGGACCCGCTGCACCTGCCCGACCAGCACGACGCCGTCGAGGGCTTCGCCGAACTCGTCGAGCAGGTCGCCGAGTTCGTGACCGACCTGGTCGAGGACGTCGGCGAGGCGATCGGCCTCCTCGACGACCTGGCCGACGCCGAGGCCGAGGCCGGAGGCTCCGGCGGCTCCGGCGGGGGACCGGACACCGCCGGCCCCGGCCCCGGTGCCGTCGGCACTTACGCCGCCCTCGTCGACCCGGTGGCCGCCGTCGACCCGGCCGACCTCATCGAGGACATCCTGGCCGCCGATCCGGAGCAACTCGCCACCATGGAAGAGCGGTTGCGTGACATCGCCGGCCCGGGCCGGTCCGGCCCCGACCTCCCGTTCGACCTTCCGCCCGACCTCCGAGGATCCGTATGACCTCCGTCGCCCCGCCGTCCCCCGCCCGCGTCCTCGACGCGCTGCGCGCCGACACCCTCGCGCTGTACGGGGCGCTGCGCCCGGTGGCCGCGGCCGGTGCGGCCCGTCACGCGGTGACCGCCGAGCGGCTGGCCGCCGCCGAACGGCGGCTGCGGGAGGGCACGTTGACGGTGGTCGTGTGCGGCGAGTTCAAGCGCGGCAAGTCCAGCCTGCTGAACGCGCTGCTGGAGGAGCCGGACCTCTTCCCCCGGGACACGTACTTCGCCACCAGCCTGGTGACCACCGCCGCCTTCGGCCCCGTCGAGCAGGTCGTCGTCACCCTGGACCCGCCGGACGACCGGCCCGACGGCGTGCCCGTCCGGCTGGAGATCCCGCGCGAGCGGATCGCGGAGTTCGCCACCGAGTCCGGCAATCCGGGGAACGTCCGGCGGGTCCGGCTGATCTCCGTCCTGCTGCCGAACCCGCGGCTGGCCTCCGGTCTGGTGCTGGTGGACACCCCGGGCGTCGGGGCCGTCTACCAGGCGCACACCGCCGTGACCGCCGGTTTCCTGCCGCAGGCCGACGCGCTGGTGTTCGTGGCCGACGCGACCCAGCCGCTGACCGAGAGCGAACTGCGCTTCCTCTCCCGGGCGGCCGCCGCGTCCCGGGCCCTGGACGGCACCGACGGGTTGGTCTTCGCCCTCACCAAGATCGACACCGTCGGCGACTGGACCGCGATCCACGCCAACACCCTGGCCAAGCTCGCCGCCGCGACCGGCCTCGCCCCGCAGGACGTCCCGCTGGTGCCGGTCTCCGCCCGCGCCAAACTGGACCACCTGGCGCACGGCGACCCGGAGGACCTGGAGATCAGCAACTTCGAGGAGTTCGAGCGGGTGCTCTGGTCGGCGCTGGCCAGGCGGCGGGCCTCGCTGCTGGTCGGCGGCGCGCTGGCCGAACTCGAGGCCTCCGCGCGGACCATGCTCGAACCGGTCGACGCCGAGCTGCACGCCCTGCTCGACGAGACCCGCACCCGGCTCGCCGAACTCCGGGCCGACACCGAGGAACGCGAGCGCCGGATCGCCGAACTCGCCTCCTCCGAGGCCCGCTGGCGCCGCGAACTCGTCGACGCCGTCGCCGACCTCGGCCGCGGCCTGGTCGTCCAGGCACAGCAGGAGCTGGACCAGGTCTGGCACCGGTTCCGCACCGAGTACCTCTACGACGACGCGATGCTCGCCGAACCGGACCGCCTGGTCGGCCAGTTGGCGGCCGACGCGGCGCTGGTCACCGGGACGGTCGGCGAGCTGGCCGGCCTGCGGGCAGCGGAGCTCCAGGCCGAGTTCGCCCGCCGCAACGGCCTGGAGCTGGACGCCCGCCCGAGCGGCCGGCTGCCCGAGCCCCCGGTGCCCCCGCTGGCGGTCACCGGCCGGCTCGGCGAGGAGGAACGGCAGGCCCGCGGCGGCGGCCTGCTGCGCGCGACCACCGGCGGCTCCGGGCTGGGGACGACGGCGGGCGGCCTGGCGGCCGGGGCGATCGGCGCGATCATCGGGACCCTGGTGCTGCCGGGCGCGGGCACGGCGGTCGGCGCGCAGATCGGCTCCTCCATCGGCTCGGTGGTGGGCGCGCTGTTCGGCGGGGTGGCCGGCTACCGGGGCGCCGTCCGCGACCAGCAGATCGCCGACCGGGCCGCCCGGCGGAACAGCCTGCGCACCGAACTGGAGGCCATGCGGGCCGGCCAGTACAACCATCTCGCCAACGCCGTCCGGGACTTGACGCGCACCCTGGCGGACGCGGTGCGGGCCGAACTGGAGAGCCGGATCGCCCGCGAGCAGGCCGCCGCCCGGGACACCCTGGCCCGGCTGGAGTCCACCCGGACCGCGACCCGCGAGCAGGCCACCCGGCGGGCCGCCGAACTCGGTCTGGAGCGCCGCCCGCTGACCGAGGTCCGGGCCGGGGTGGAGCAGTTGGGCACCCGGCTGGCGGCCCTGCTGGCGGAGGCGCGGTGAGCCCGGCGGGCGGCCGCTGGTGGCGCCTCGGGCGGGGCGGCGACGAGCACCCGGCCGCGCCGCCGCACGCCCCGGGCGGCCCTTCCGGCCCGACCGCCACCGCCCCGCCGCCCATCTCGGATGGGTCCGAGGCCGCCACCCCCGAACCGGGGGTCCGCGAGGCCACCGAACGCGCCGTCACCGAGGCCGCCGACCTGCTCGGCCCCCGCCACCGCGCCCCGGCGGCCCTCCTCCCCGCCCTCGACGCGCTCGACGGCTACCGCGAGCTGGCCGCCCGCCCGATGCGGGTCGCGCTGGTCGGCCGAGTCAGCGCGGGCAAGTCCACCCTGGTCAACGCCCTGCTCGGCGCGCACCGGGTGGAGACCGGGGCCGAGGAGCTCACCTTCAACGTCAGCCGCCTCACCCACGGATCCGAGCGCACCGTCACCGTCCACTACAAGGACGGCCGCCCGGCCGACCGCCACCACCCGGACGAGCTGCGCGCGCTCACCGCCCGGGCCCGCGAGGACGACGCGGCCGGGCAGGCCCGCCTCCGGGCGGTCGACCACCTGGTGGTGACCGATCCCAGCCCCTACCTCCGCTCCTTCGACCTGGTGGACACCCCCGGCCTGGACTCGGTGCTCGGCGCCGACTCCGCCAACACCCTGCGCTTCCTGGGCCGTTCGCCGGACGAGGTGCGGGCCGACTCGATCGGCCACGCGGGGAGCGCGGACGCCCTGGTACTGGTCTTCGCCCGCGGCCTCGCCCAGGGGGAGGAGGAACTGCTCGCCGACTTCACCGGCGCCGGCTTCGGCCCCGGCGCCTCTACCGGCGGCGGCGCCCCGGGCGCACCGGGCTCCCCGGGCGGCCCCGGGACCGGGCAGGGTGCCCCGGGCGGCCCCGGCGGCGCGCTCACCACCGTCGGCGCCCTCACCAAGGTCGAGCTGTACTGGCCCGAACACCCCGACCCGCTCGCCGAGGGCCGCCGGGTCGCCGGCAGGGTGATGACCGCCGCCGGCGGCACCCGGCTGATGTACGACCTGCGCCCGCTCTGCAGCCTGGTCGGCGCCGCCGCCGGGCAACTGACCGAGGCGGACTTCGCCGACCTCGCCGAGCTGGCCACCGTCGAACCCGCCCTGCTCGCCCGCCGGGTCGCCCGCGGGCCGTACTTCACCACCCGCCCCTATCCGGACCTGCCCGTCCCGGCCGACCGCCGCGCGCACCTGTTCGGCCTGCTCGCCGGGTACGGCCTCACCCTGGCCTGCGGACTCCTCCGGGACGGCGTCGACCGGCTGCCGGAGCTGCGCGCCGAACTCGACCGCCGCAGCGGCCTGGCCGACTTCCGCCGCCTGCTCACCGACCACTTCGGCGCCCGGGCCGACCTGATCAAACTCCGCCGGATCGTCGACCGGGCCCGCACCCTCCCCGACACCCTGCCGCTCGACCTGCTGCCGCCCGACCCGCCCTCGGCCGCCCGGATCCGCGCCACCGTCGACCGCGCGGTGGGCCGCTTCGTCGACCTGGAAGTCCAGCAGCACGCCTTCCGCGAGCTGACCGTCCTGCGCGACTGCTACGACGGCCGGCTGGCCGGGTTCACCGAGCCCGAGCTACTCGAACTCCGCCGGGTGGCGGGCGAGTTCGGCGCCACGCCGGCCGCCCGCCTCGGCCTCCCGCCGGGCACGGCCCGCGCCGAGCTGCGCCGCGTCGCACTGGACCGGCTGGCCCACTGGTCGGCGATGACCATCGACCCCACCTTCGCCGGCCCCGCCCGCCGCGCCTGCCAGGTCCTGCGCCGCAGCTACGAACGCCTCGCCGCCGCCCTCTGACCCGCCGGCCCTCCAGGACTCGGTCATCTAGGACAGGACCTGTCCTAGATGACCTCTACTGTCCTTCCGAAGGCACTGATCGAAACGGTGATGTGGAGGGATCCGTCATGATTCTCGTGATCGGCGCGACCGCGCACTTCGGGCGGCAGACCGTGGAGGCGCTGGCCGGCGCCGGACGGCAGGTCCGGGCCCTGTCGCGTACCCCGAGCGGGCCGGCCTGCCCGAGGGCGTGGAGGTGGTGCGCGGCGACCTGGCCCGGCCGGAGACGCTCGGGCCCGCACTGGACGGCGTCACCGAGTTGTTCCTGGTACTGCCCTACGGCATGGACGCACGACCACTGCTGGACCGGGCGCGGCAGGCAGGGGTGCGGCAGATCGTGTTCCTGTCCTCGGGCGCCGTCGTCGACGGCGCGGACCCGCAGCCTGATGTGATCGCCGCCTACCACGCGCGGGTGGAGCAGGAGATCAGGGCAACGGGCGTCGACTGGACGTTCCTGCGGCTGTTCTTCCCGGCGATCAACTCGCTGGCCTGGGCGATGCAGTTGCAGAGCGGCGACACCGTCCGCGGGCCCCACGCCGCGGCAGCCGCCTCGGTGGTGCACGAGCGCGACGTCGCCGAGGCGGCCGCAGCGGTGCTCGGCGCCGCCGAACACCGCAACCGGGTCTACGAGCTGACCGGACCGCAGTCACTCACCCAGACCGAGCAGGTCGAGGTGCTCGGTCGGGCCTTGGGCCGCGAGCTGCGCTTCGAGGAGGTGGCCGAGCAGGCGGTGCGGCAGCAGCTCAGCCAGTTCATGGACGCCGACTTCGTGGGTGCTTTGCTGGACTTGATGGCGGCCACGGCCGGCAAGCCGGCACCGGTGAACGACACCGTCGAGAAGCTGACCGGCCACCCGGCACGCCCGTATGCGCAGTGGACCGCGGACCATCCGGCGGACTTCCGCTGACCGGCCTCCCCGCTCCCGGTCCGTCCCGACGGCGATCGTCCGCCGGGACGGACCGGAGGCCGTGCATGCACAGGACGCACAGGAGCACGTTCGGCGACCGGCTAGGACCGGCTAGCCGAGCACCCTCCGGAAGTCGAAGGTGTTCCACCGTTCGGGCCGCATGTGGATCGCGACATTGTCGGCCGAGGACTCCTCCGTCGCGTCCACGTAGCCGGCGGCGGCATCGCCCATGTAGCGCGCGGCCATCTCGAAGCGCTCCTGCTTCGAGGTCGGCCTGATCTCGGTCACCGGACCTTCCACCGACACGTACCGATAGTCCTCGACCTCGGCCACCTGCGCGCACAACGCGAACCGGCCCGCCTCCTCGATCAGCCGGGCCTTGCGCGCGCCGGGGCCCGTGATCACCTTGACGAGCCCGCCCGGCTGGTACTCGTACCAGATCGGGGTGGTCAGCGGGGCACGTTCCGGCTCGGCTGCGACGCTCAGGACTCCGACATACGGCTCTGCGAGGAAGGCTTCGCGTTCCTCTTGGGTCATCGGACGCATGACCGGCAGCTTAGCCAGCCGGTCGGGCGGATCACGGTCAATCCGCTCTCGCAACGCGGGACATGTGCAACAGGAAGTCGGCACGACGCCTGCCCCACGGCGGCGTCGAACGGGGCTCGAACGGGCCGCCGGCACTGCCTACCTGGGCTTCTACTCGCCGAAGGCCATCAAGGAGAACGGCGCCAAGCTCGGCGCGGGCGGCCCGGTCGCCGCCTCCCCGCTCTTCCTCCTCCTCTACGACCACACCTTCCGCCCGCGCGGCACCGCCACCAGGGACGCCGCCCTCGCTGCCGCCCTGCCCACCGTCCCGGTCAACCACGTCCCGCTCCGGCGCGAGCCGACGTGCCTGCTGCGCCACCCCGAGTTCGCCCTCTGGTGCGGCTCCGAGCACACCGCCGACCGGCATCGCCGCTTCCACACCGCCGCCGTCGTGCACGGCCACCTCCACATCCCTCGAACCGTCCGCGCCGACGGCCTGCCCTTCCACGAGGTCTCTCTCGGCTACCCGCACGGGTGGTCCCGCCGTGGGCCCACCCCGTCCCCGTTGCGCCGGATCCTCCCGGCCCCGGCCCGGACGGCCACGCCCCGGCCCCGACGCGGACCCCCGTCCCACCGTGCGCCCCGCGCCCGGCGGCCAGCCTCGTCCCGCCGTGCGGGTGTAGCGGGGCGGAAAGCCGGTTGCCAGACCGACGAAGATCACGTTGGGTGGCCCCATGACCGATCTGCACACCGACCGTCTCCTCCTCCGCCGCTGGCGCGACTCCGACCTCGCACCCTGGGCGGCGATGAACGCCGACCCCGAGGTCCGGCAGCACCTGGGCGAACCGCTCACCCGGGAGCGGAGCGACGAATCCGTGGCGCGCTTCGAGGCCGCCTTCGAGCGCCGCGGCTACGGCTGGTGGGCCGTCGAGGTCCGGGCCACGGGGGAGTTCATCGGATTCGCCGGCCTGGACGACATCGACTACGAGGCGCCGTTCACCGGCGTGGAGATCGGCTGGCGCCTCGCCCGGTCCGCCTGGGGCCACGGCTACGCCACCGAGGCCGCCCGGGCCGTCCTCGCCTTCGGCTTCGACACCCTGGAGCTCCCCGAGATCCTCGCCGTCACCACGGCGACCAACCTCCGCTCCCAGGCGGTGATGACCCGCCTCGGCATGACCCGCGACCCGGCCGGAGACTTCGACGACCTCGATGCCCCCGAGGGCCCCCTCCGCCCCAACGTCCTCTTCCGCCTGCCCCGCCCCACCGAGGCCTGACCCCACCGCGCGAACTCGCCCGGCGCCCCCCGCCGACCGGGGGCGGTGTGCCCCCGGGCCGGCCGGGTGGGGTGTGGGGGTCAGTCGGCCACGGTGGTGTTCTCGGCGGCGGGCCGGTACGAGCCGGACTCCAGCTCGGCTATCACGCCGGGGTGGTTGGGCTTCCAGTCGAGGGCGGTGCGGGCGGCGCCGCCGCTGACGCTCTGGTCGAGGGCGAGGGCGTCCGCGAAGAGCGGGCCGAAGACCTCGGCGACCTGCTCGGCGGGGACGGCGTGCGGGGCGGTGGAGACGCCGGCGGCGCGGCCGGCGGCCCGGGCGAGCTCGCGGACGGGGACGGCCGACTCGCCGACGCCGTGCCAGACGGTGCCGGCCTCGGCCCGCTCGACGGCGGCCACGAACAGCTCGGCCAGGTCGTCGACGTGGACGGTCGGCCAGCGCACGCCCTCCTCGCCGTAGTACTCGGGCGTCCCCTGCGTGCGGGCCCGGTCGACCAGGATGGCGGGGATGCCGCCGCCGCGCCCGTAGACGATGCCGGGCCGCACGACGACCGCGCGCACGCCCTCGGCGGCCTCGGCCAGCACCGCCTGCTCGATGCGCGGGCGGTAGCCGACGATGTCGATCGGATTGGTCGGGGCGTCCTCGCCGACCTCCTGGGCCTCGCCGGTGGCGCCCAGCACCCAGACGCCGCTGGTGTAGACGAGCGGCCGGCCGGTGCCGCGCAGCGGGGCGGCGAGCGCCTCGATGACGGCGGTGTCGACCTCGGCGTCCCCGCTCGGGGGAGCGAGGTGGATCACGGCCTCGATGTCGGAGGTCACCGCGCCGGCCAGCGAGGCCGGGTCGGCGGTGTCGCCGACGAGCTGGGCGTCCCAGCCGCGGCCGGGCTGCGGCTCGGCGGAGCGGGTGAGCGCGACGACCTGGTGGCCGGCGGCGTGGAGGTGGTCGGTGACGGCGGAGCCGATGTAGCCGGTGGCGCCGGTGAGCAGGACCTTCATGGTGTTCCCCCTATGTCGAACATTTCGATGTCGAAACTATATATAGCCTCGATCGGCGATGTCAAACACTTCCACATCGAAATGTTAGGCTCGGGCCATGACGGAACAGCAACCGCAGCACGACGGCGTCGACCGCATCACCGCCCAGTGGCACGCGGTCCGCCCCGACCTCGACACCTCCCCCATGGCCGTCATCGGCCGCCTCTCCCGCGCCTCACGCCTCCTGGAGCGCGGCATCAAGGAGAACCTCGCCGCCCACGGCGTCGAGCCCTGGGAGTTCGACGTCCTCGCCACCCTGCTGCGCTCCGGCCCGCCCCACGTCCTCACCGCCGGCGAACTCAGCACCGCCGCCATGGTCAGCTCCGCCGCGCTCACCAACCGCATCGACCACCTCGTCGAGAAGGACCTCGTCCACCGCACCGTCGACCCCGCCCACCGCCGCCGCGTCCTCATCTCCCTCACCGACACCGGCCGCGAACTGACCAACCGCCTCGTCGAACACCACCTCATCGGCGAAGAGGACCAGCTCACCGGCCTCACCTCCACCGAACGCACCCTCCTCACCGACCTGCTGCGCCGCCTCCTCCTCACCCTCGGCGACCACACCGAGGACCCCACCCGACGCTAGGGCGTGTCTGACCGGGGCGCCCGGCCTGTCCGGTGAGCGGTCCACCGGACAGGCCGGCCGACCCCTACGCGGCAGGTGCCGCCAGAAGGAAGTCCGCCACCGCCGCGGCGATGGCGGCGGGAGCCGTCTCGGGACCGAAGTGGTCCAGCTTGGGGAAGAGCTTCAGCTCGGAGCCGGGCAGGATCTCGTGGATACGCGGGGCCGCCCGCCCCGCCCCGGTGCTCCGGACCTCCTTGCCCGCCATGAGCAGGACGGGCTGGGTGAGCCGCCCGTACTCGCGGAAGGTGTTGTCCCGGGCGGCGATTTCGGCGTGCTCGCGTATCGCGGCGGGCAGCAGGGCGTGCTTCTGCAACCGCTCGGGCTTCTTGAGGGCGAGGGGCAGGATCAGTCGCAGCAGCCAGCGCGGCGCCTTGCCGCTGGTCTCGGGGTTGACGCCACGAACGAAGGTCAGGAAGGCCTCGGCCGGCTTCCCGGCGTCGAGTTGGCCGCGGCACCGGTCGGCCCAGTCGACGGGGATGGAGCCGTCGATGGACACGCCGGGCTCATAGACGGCGATGCGCTCGAAGGCGGAACCGGCCAGCGCCGCCTCCAGGGTCAGGAACCCTCCGAAACTGTGGCCGAACACGAACCGCGCTCCCGTGGCCGCACGGACGGCCTCGATGTCCGCGCACTCGGCCCCCGCGCCGTACGCGTCACCCTGCGGGCCGCTGGCACCGCGCCCGCGCCGTTCGACGACGTGCACGGTGAAGCGGTCCGCCAACTCCCCTGCCAGCGCGTCGAAGTCGGCCGCGAGCGCGAACGCTCCGGGCACCAGCAGGAGCCCCGGGCCGGATCCGACACTGCGGTAGCCGATGGTGGTGCTGTCGGCGGAGCGCACCGTTCTGACCGTCACATCCGGTGCTGTCATATGAACAGCCATTCTGTCCCCCCAGTTCAAACGATCACATGGCCCGTGCACAGTACGCGCCACCACCGGGAACGGGAAGCTCGTCCGATCGGTGAGAAGGGTGTGCCGGCCCGTGCGTGGGTGCGCTCGCGGACTCTCCCCATCGGTGCTCTGTCGGTGACCGGGGTTAGGGTAGGAGGAGTTCATGACGCGGAGCAGGGGGTTGCGCACGATGAGTGGAACGGTCGCGGCGGTCAGCAGCAACGGGGAGTACTCCTTCACCAAGCCGAACCGCGAGAGCATCACCCTGCTCGCCGGCCTCGGCGTGGCGGGTGACGTGCACGCGGGGGTGACGGTCAAGCACCGCTCGCGGGTGGCGCAGGACCCGACGCAGCCGAACCTTCGGCAAGTGCACCTCATCCACGAGGAGTTGTTCGCGGAGGTGGCGGAGCGCGGGTTCGCGGTGGCGCCCGGCGAGCTGGGCGAGAACGTCACCACGCGCGGGATCGACCTGCTCGGCCTGCCGACCGGCACGCTGCTGCGGATCGGCGCCGAGGCGGTGGTGGAGGTCACCGGCCTGCGCAACCCGTGCGTGCAGATCGACACCTTCCAGGACGGCCTGCTCAAGCAGGTGGTGGGGCGCGACGAGGCGGGCCAGCTCATACGCAAGGCCGGGATCATGGGCGTGGTCCGGTCGGGCGGCGTGATCCGGCCCGGCGACGCGATCGAGGCCGAACTGCCGGCGGGCCCGCACCGCCCGCTCGAACGCGTCTGAGCGACAACGTTTCTGGGCGGACGGCGCGGCAACGCCCGCTACCGGACGACCTCGGGCGCCGGCCGCGCGAACCCGACGTCCCCGGGTGCGAGCGCCTCGGCCGGACCGGCGGCGCGGAGCACCACGTCCAGCACCGCCTCAAGGTCACAGGCGTAACCGCCGCTCGCCCAGGCCGGGTTGGCCTCGACCACCGCCCAGGTGCCGTCGACGAGCCGCCCGACGTCGACGACCACGGCGCTCGGCAGACCGCCGGTGGCGAGGACGTCCGCCGCGAACGCGAGCACGTCCGGCGGCACCTCCGGCGACACCGCGAGCCTGCCGTCGACGGCGTACCGGCTCGCCGCCCGCACCGCCCCGTCCAGCACGAACAGGCGGTACTCCCGGGCGAACGCGACCACGTCGCTGATCAGCACCGGGGAGTCGTCGTCCAGGGCGTCCGGGCCGGGCAGCCCGCTGCCGTCGGGGTAGATCCTGGCCGCGAATAGCTTGTCGGCGGCCGGCTTGAGGAAGGCCGGCCGGCGCAGCCGACGCGCCTCGGCCAGCGTGGTGCACTCCACCTGACGGGCCAACAGTTCCCCGGGCAGCCCGGCGAGCCAGTCGGCGGACGGCTCCAGCGGCGCGACACCCAGCCGCCCGGCGGCCACATCGGCGAACAGCGGCCCGCCGTACAGGTGCGCCGGCCGCAACCCGGCCAGCTCCGCCGGGACGTCCCAGCGGACGGCGGTGTGCGCCCGCATCCCGCGCCGCCGGGCGCGGGTGAGGAGATGCAGACCGGTCTCGTTGATCCGGGGCGCAAGCAGCAGGAGCGGCGTCATGGCACGCCATGCTGGCGCACCGGAGCCGACCACGGCCAGCGATTTCCCTAGCGCCGCCGGTCCCCGGGGGTGTTGGCGAGGTGGGCGTCCATGGTGGAGTTCGGTTCGGTGATGAACTGCTCGAACCGCTCCAGTAGTTGCGGCGGGTAGGGGGACGTCGCGGCAACGAGGCGGCTGGCGAGCGCGCCGAAGGTCTCGGCCTGCCGCGGGAGACATTCCCGGGACCCGAACTCACCAAGGTTTTCGCCGTCCTCGGGCCCGTCCTCGGTCTGGGTGGCATCATCGGCCCGGTGCTCGGGGGCTTCCTGATCGAGGGCGACTTCTTCGGCCTGGGCCGGCGCTCGGTGCTCCTGGTCAACCTTCCCATCGGCGTTGCGGCCCTGGTGGGCGCGCCGTTCGCCCCCTACCTGGCGGAGGCGTCGGCCGTCGCCGTCAGGTAGGCGTCCAGGTGTGCGGCGGCGGAGAGCATGGCCCGGCCCCGGGCGGTGAGCCGCTCCTGCCAGTCGGCGAGCGCGGCGGCGAGCGCGCTCGTACCGCCGGCGGAGCGGATCTGTTGGACGACGGCTGCGATGTGCGGCAGCCGGTAGCCGCCGCGCCGGAGCAGGTGGGCGAGTTCGGCGTCGCGGACGTCGACCGCGTGGAAGGCGCGGTGGCCGGTCGCGCGGTCGCGGGCGGGGAGCAGGATGCCGGCGGCCTCCCAGGTGCGCAGGGTGGCCGGGGTGAGCCGGAGGCGGTGCGCGAGCTCGCCGATGCTCAGGGGGAAGGGGCCGGGGAAGGGGTCGGGGTCGTCGGCAGCCGTCAGGTGCTCGACCGCGCCGCGCACGGAGTCGAGGGTCTCCCGGTCACGGAGCAACTGCGCGTGGCCGCGGTCCAGTGCGGTCAGGGCGTCGTCGATCCGCCCCGCGTGGACGGCGTTCATGACCGCCCCCGCGGTCTGATGCCCGTACGCCCGGACGTGCGCGAGGAAGGTGCGCAGCGCCGCGGCGTGCAGCTCGGTGTAGATCCGGTACCCGGTGGGCGTCCGCTCGGCGGGCGGGAGGAAGCCGTCCTGCTCGTAGTTGCGGACGGCCTGCGCGGAGAGACCGTGCTCGCGTCCGAGGTCGACCGGGCGCAGTCTCTTCGCGGGGGCAGAAGTCAGTTCGGATGGCACTTTGAGACTTTACAGCGGATTTCCCGGGCCGAGACGGCAAAAGTCTCAACGGGCGTATCAAGGATACGATTGAGGCTCATGACACAGGACATTCGAGACCTCGTGCCCGCGTCGTGCGGCCTGGTGGCCTTCGGCGAGCCGACGCACCAGGAGCCGGCCTTCGGACGGGTCCGCAACGAACTGTTCACCCAACTGGTCGACCGGGGCTTCCGGTCGATCGCCCTGGAGACCGACCGGGTAGCCGCACTGGCCGTCGACGCCTACGTCCGGGACGGGATTGGATCGCTGGACCGGGTGCTGGGCGAGGGCTTCTCGCACGGCTTCGGGGCGCAGGAGCCGAACCGACGCCTGGTCACCTGGATGCGCGAGTACAACCGGACCCGCCCGGCCGCGGAGCGCCTGGCGTTCCACGGCTTCGACGCCCCGACGGAGAACACCTCCGCCCCCAGCCCACGCCCGTACCTCGAACACGCCCGCGACTACCTGGGACTCGGCCTTGACCTCGACTTCGACGTGGCGGGGACTGCCGGGGACGACGACCGGTGGAGCCGGACGGAGGCGGTGATGGACGCGGCCGAGTCACCGGGCGCGACGGCCGACGCCGACCGGCTCCGGGCCGTCGCGGACGACCTGCTGGGGCAACTGCACGCCCGCGCCCCGGAACTGATCGAGAACTCCTCGCGGGAGGAGTGGGAACGGGCGCGCACGCACCTCACGGCGGGGATCGGGCTGCTGCGCTACCACCGGCAGGCGGCGCGGCCGATGCCCCTGCCCGAACGGCTCGCGGGGCTGCTCGCCACGCGTGACGCGATCATGGCCCAGAACCTGTTCGACATCCGGTCCGTGGAAGCGCGGCGCGGCGGGACGCTCGTCTTCGCCCACAACGCCCACCTGCAACGAAACCCGGCCCACTGGCGAATGGGAGAGACGGACGTGACCTGGAACGGCGCCGGACGAATCGTGGCCGCCCTGGTCGGCGGCGAGGAGTACTTCTTCGTCGCCGGAAGCCTCGGCCCCCGGCAGCCCGCGCAGGACGCCCCGTCCTGGTCCCTCACCCCGCCGACGGAGCCACCCCGCACCACCACCGCCGACCCCGACCCGGAACTCCCCCCGGGCTACTTCCCCCTGGACGCGGCAACCGTGGCAGGCGCCGACGCCCTCCTGTACATCAACGACGCCCAGTCGCTCCGCTGAACCCAGGTGTGTCCGGACGACCGGAGTGGGAAGTCGGCGATTCCGACTTCCCACTCCGGGAGTTCGGTCAGCGCCCGTCAAACCCGCCGTCGCGGACAGCGGAGACGAACGACTGCCAGGAGTCGGCGGTGAAGAGGAGCGTGGGCCCGTCGGGGTCCTTGGAGTCGCGGACGGGCATGACGCCGGGGTAGCCGTCGGCGACCTCGATGCACTGGCCGGCATCGCCGCTGTAGCTGCTCTTCCGCCACTTGCTGTCAGCGAGGTTGAGTTCCACGGGAGGGCCCTTCGTCCGCACCTGGAGTGGGAAGTCGACGGATCCGACTTCCCACTCCAGGAGTTCGTTCAGCGGTGGTCGAACTCGCCGTCGCGGACTGCGGCAATGAAGGTCTGCCAGGAGGCGTTGGTGAAGAGGAGCGTGGGGCCGTTGGGGTCCTTGGAGTCGCGGACGGGCATGACGCCGGGGTAGCCGTCGGCGACCTCGATGCACTGGCCGCCGCCGCCGCTGTAGCTGCTCTTCCGCCAGTTGCCGTCAGTGAGCTTGAGTTCCATGCGAGGGCCTTTCGTTCGCGCCTGGAGTGGGAAGTCGACGGATCTGACTTCCTACTCCAGGCGGTACCCCACGTCAGCGGCCGTCGAACTCGCCGTCGCGGACTGCGGCGACGAAGGTCTGCCAGGAGTCGGCGGAGAAGAGGAGGGCGGGCCCGTTCGGGTCCTTGGAGTCGCGGACGGGCATGACGCCGGGGAAGCCGTCGGCGACCTCGATGCACGCGCCCCCGCCGCCACTGTAGGAGCTCTTCCGCCAGTCGGCCTCAGTCAGGTTGACATCCATTCAAGGTCCCTCCTTGCAGAGCGAATCATCGCCAGCGAGTCGGCCTGGTTCATGGCCTCGATCTGGAGCCGATCGTAGCCCCTGACCACCGGAAGGACGGCGTCTGCATCGCGATCTAGGAACCCACGGTGTTCGTTCTCGGAATAACCGAGTACTTTCCGATCCGGCATGGTAAGGAGGAAGACCATGCGCATGAAGGGCACGTTCTCGCCCAAGCTGAACGGGGCGACCTGGATTGCGATGTTCGGCCGCTGTGCCAGCTCTTCCAGGAGAAGGAACTGGGCGACCATCAGGTCCCGACCCCCGATGATTCTCCGTAGGCAGCTCTCGTCGAGAACGGCATGGACGAGCGGTGGCGGAGTACGGTCGAGACACTGCTGTCGCGTCAGCAGGAAGCTGACACGTTCCTCTGCCTGAGCCTGGGTTGCGCCGCCCTGCCGGACGTGCCCGGCTTCGAGCGCGGTGGCGTACTCACGAGTCTGGAGCAGTCCCGGAATGACGCCGATCTCGAACATCCGGATCTCCGCCGCCTTCGCCTCGTAGTTGGCGTACTCCGGGAAGCCTGGCACGAGCGCCGTGTGCTTGTGCTGCCAGTACATCAGCATCAGCGTGCCGCCGGTCTCCAGCACCTCGTCCGCCTTCATGGCGAAATTCATGCTGGGCGGGCGGTGGGAAAGTTCGACGAGCGAGACGTGGGACGGGTCGCATCCGATCAGCCTCGCCAGCTGGGCCTGGGTGAGTCCGCGGGCCTCGCGTGACCTGCGGAGTTGTACGCCGAAGGGCGCCCAGGGACTTGATGTGGGGTCAAGTTCCTTCTTGTTCATGGTGGTTCCCCAATGTTCCCTGCGAACCGGGTCAAGTCGTACGGCGCTTCCGATGCTAGCTCCGCCCGCGCCACCATGGGCACAGAACGTGAAATTCCGACTGCGGAGGGTTCCGATGACGAGACCTGCCCGAATCCAGCTCCCCGCCAAGCTGCACGGCTATGGCGTCCGGTGGGACCCGGTGGCCCGCTGCTACCGGGTGCGCAACGAGTCCGCGGGGGAGTGGCTGCTCGACAACTCCGGTGTGCTCGCCGGGTTCTCCTCCTTCAGCGCCGCCGAAGCCGCGTGGCGGGCCTTCGAGCCGCGTCGGAAGGCGGCGTGATGGGGGCCGTCCTCGACCGGGCCATCGCCGAGCAGCGGCGGGAGGCGGCGTACGCCGTCGAGGACCTGCTCGCCGTCCTTGCCCTCGCCGGTGCCAACCTGCCCTCCGTCGGGGTCGACTGGGAGTACGGCCGCCGCACCGGCTGCTACCTCATCGACCTTGGTTCCGCGCGTGCCGCGCAGATCGTGCGCATCACCGATCTCCTGCGGGCGGGGCTGTGTCACGAGCGCGAGCAAAAGTCGGCCGACCCCAACCCCGACCGCGCCGATGAACCCGAATCCCGGAAGTGACCCCACCGTGCGAACCCTCCCCGTGCGCGATCCGCGGCTGCTCGCCAAGCCCCCCGTCTGCCGGCTCGGCGTGCAGGTCCTGCTGCGCGACACCGCCGGCCGTGTCCTCCTCGTCGACCCGGACTTCCTGGACGGCCACATGCTCCCCGGCGGCGCCTGCCGCACCAACGAGCCGCCGCACCGCGCCGCGGCCCGGATCCTGCACGCCCAGACCGGTCTCCACCGCCCGGTCGCGCAGCTGCTCGCCGTCGACTTCACGCCCGCCGACCGCTATCTCGAACGTCTCACCCTCGTCTTCGACGGCGGCATCCTCGCCGACCGCGACGCGGCCCGCATCGCCGTCCCGCCCCGGCGCCGCAGCAACCTCCATGGCGCGCGGATGGCCGATCCCCGCGAGTTCGCGGCTCTGCTGAGCCCCGCGCAGAACGCCCGCGTCCAGCAGGCGTTGGCCGCCCTCGGTCGCGGCCTCCCGCTCCTCACTCACGGTCAACGGGTGCCCGCGTAGGCCCGCCCCTCGAATCCCAGGGGCCATGCGAGGGCGAACACCTCATCAGGTAGGTTAGCCTTACCTAACCTCAGGTGAGAGGAGACGGCCCTGACCAGCACCACCGCCCCCGCGCGCTTCCAGCTCTTCCCGCTCCAGGTGGTCCGGGCCGCCCGGATCACCCCGAACATGGCCCGGGTCACCCTCGGCGGTCCCAGCCTCGCCGGGTTCGTCAGCGGCGGGCTCGACCAGCGGGTGAAACTCCTGCTGCCCCTCCCCGGGCAGGCCGAACCGCTGATGCCCGCGGGCGAGGACGAGTTCGGCTGGTACCAGCACTGGCGGACGATGGACCCCGCCGTCCGCCCGGTGCTGCGCACCTACACCGTGCGCGCGCAGCGCCGCGACCCCGACGAGGTCGACATCGACATCGTCGTCAACGGCGACCACGGCCCCGGCTCCCGATGGGCGGAGAGGGCGGTGCCCGGCGACCGGGTGATCGTCTGCGGACCGGCGGTCGAGGAGGCCGGCGGCGTCGAGTTCCAACTGCCCGACGGGGCGGACTGGGTGCTGCTGGCCGGGGACGAGTCCACGCTGCCCGCCGTCGCCGCGATCCTCGCCGGACTGCCCGCCGGGCTGCCGGTCCGGGTGTTCGCCGAGGTCGAGGGCCCGGCCGAACACGGCTACCTGCCCGCCGACCGGCCCGGCACCACGATCACCTGGCTGCACCGCGGCCGACCGGGCACCCCCACCCTCCCCGACGCCGTCCGCGCCGCCGACCTGCCCTCCGGCACGCCGTACGCCTGGATCGCGGGCGAGGCGGCGGACGTTCGCGCGCTGCGCCGCCACCTGGTCGCCGAACGCGGCTACCACCGGCGCGCCGTCTGCTTCATGGGCTACTGGCGCCTCGGCGCGACCGAGGACCAGCGCGCCGACGAGCCGACGGAGCCGGATGAAGGCTGACCTCCGGGTCAAGCAGCCCGTTGCGAGAGTTCGTAAGTGATCTTTCCGAGCCGGTTCCGGACGATGAACCGTCCGTCCGTCCACTCGGGACGCGCGAAGACGTCTCGCATGTCCAGGTAGTGCGGTCGCTCGGTCATCCACCGAACGTCGGGCGCCGTCGCGGACTTGCCCGTGATCTCGATGCGCCACGCTTCCCCGAGGGCCTGCCAGTACTGTCCGGACTGCGTTCTGCCGGGTGCACACGTGAGCTGGGTCTTCGCGCAACCGTCGACGTCGAGCCCCTTCGGCAACAGCGCGACCACGCCTTCACGGACGTGATGGGCCAGCCACCGAAACGGGAAAGCCTACTGGCACTACCGGCGCGGGAGGTCGATGCGGGTGCGGGCCTGGGCGAGGAGGTGGTTGAGGAGGGCGGCGCCCTCGGGGGTGTCGAGGGGGACGGGGGCGGGGCCGGCCGGTTTGACCAGGGGGGTGGCGGCGTCGTGCTCGTAGAGGATGCAGGCGCTGCCGCCCAGGTCGCGCTTGGACGGCCACCTCAGGCCGAGTGCCTCGGGGGCCTGGCCGCGGATCCAGGCGGCCCAGCGGCGGGTGCGCGGGTAGGCGTCGGGAGTGGAGTGGATCAGCCACTCGTCCTGGTGGACGGCCGCGAGCTGGTCGAGCGTCATCAGGCCGACGAGCGGGATGTCGCAGGTGGTCTCGATCCGGGACAGCACCCGGCCGCGTACCGAGGCGCGCCGGATCCGCCGCCAGCCGCGTTCGTCGAACGGGATGCCGCGGACCAGCGTCTCCATCACCGCCGTGCGCTCCGAGAAGCCGGCGTACAGGTACGGCAGGTGGCTGCCGTCGCCCTCGTAGGAGCAGAACCGGCCGCCCTCGTAGTGGGTGTCGGACGGGTTCGGGTTGAACGAGGTGGCCGGGTAGGCGGCGAGGTGGACGCGGTGCAGGACGGTGCCGGCGGGCAGGACGTCGAGGTGCGGGGTGGCGCGCACGGTCGGGGCGGGGACCTTCACGTCGGGCATGCGGTCACCACTCCGCGATCTCGGCGCGGGCGGCGGCGAGCAGGGTGTGCTCGCCGGGGGTGCCCAGCAGGCGGGCGGGGACGGCGTCCAGCCAGGCGTTGGCGCCCAGCCACCAGTCGGCCACGCCCCACGGGTCGTCGTCGGCGTCGAGCAGGCGGTTGACGGCCACCACGACGGGCAGCGGCCGGCCGGAGGTGCCGTCGAACTGGAACGACGGGAGGCGGACGGTGCCCTGGCGGTCGGTCAGCCGGATGAGGTCGGGATCGGCGGGGTCGTGCCCGCCGGCCCGGTAGTCGGCGGCGCTGACGGAGTCCGCGGCGAGCAGCCAGTCGTCGGCGTCCTCGGGGGGCGTGAGTACGGGCGAGGCGGGCGAGGCGGGCGAGGCGGCCTGGGCCGGCTCCGGGCGGACCGGTGATCCGCGGAACAGGGCGAGCGCCCGCAGCACGGCCTCACGGTTGATCAGTTCGGCGTGCACGGCCTGCGAGTAGCGGACGGAGTCCTCCAGCGCGGCACGCACCGGGTGTCCGTCCGGCACGGCGGCCAGCACCAGGCGGGCGATCTTCCGGGCGGTCCGTTCCGGATCGGCGGACGGCGCGTCGAGCAGGGCCAGGACGGCGGCCCGGGCGTCGTCGTCCAGGTGCTCCTGGACCTCGTCCCAGTGCTCGCGCAGGACGTCGAGGACCTCGGTCAGCGCCATCGCCCCTCGCCCTCCCCTCGCGTCCCGTGCCTGCCGGTCGTGCGTCAATGTAGCGTGTCGGGGCGCGCCGCGGGCGGTGAACCCGGATTCGCAAAGGCGGAACACCCTCGGGTGATCTGCGGCATGATGGGGGATCAGCAGCACCTCGGGGGCGGTGCCGGTTCGCGCGCGGTCGAGACGTCTCGTACACGACCCGCACCGGCCTCGATGGCGCGCGCGGGGTATAAGCGGGGTGCAACCGGACCGGTGCCGAACTCCCGGCCGGTGCGCGCCGCAGGTCATGACTCGCGCTTCGGAAGGCGGCCGGTGAGCAGTTCCGCGGGATACGGGTGGTCCTATGTCGACCGGGAGGCCGAGCGCCGCCGGCAGTTGCGCGCCCGACTGGCCGCCGAGGCCCAGCGGGCCGAGAACCTGCGGCGGGCCGAGGAGCGGCGGGCGGAGCTGCGGGCCCGGCTGGGGGAGTTGAACGAGCAGGCCCAGGGGTTGCGCGGCGAGGCCGGGCAGTTGCGGCGCGCGTACCGGACGGCCCGGGTCACGGTGGAGACGGTGACCGTCGGGGCCGGGGCGGACGAGGCCGAGCTGGCGCAAGCGATCGAGCGGGCGCAGGCGGCGAACGCGCGGGCCGCCCGGGAGTTGGCGGAGGCCGTGCAGGACGTGTGGTCGGCCGTGCTGCCGGAGGCGGTGGTCGAACCGGAACGTCCGCGTCCGACCCGGGCGGACGCGCGCCGAAGCGCGGCCAACGCTGCCGCCACCGCTGCCGCCAACGCCGCCACCACCGCGGCCGCGGCCGCCGAGGCCGCCGAACGCGCGCAGGCCGAACAGGCCGAACAGGCCGAGCGGACCGAGCGGGTCCGCTCCGCCGCGCTCGGCGAGGCGCAGGCCATCCTCGACCGTGACGTGCCCCGCTGCGACCCGGCCGACCTCGAACGGGTGGCGGGCCTGGTGCGCTCGCTGAAGGCGGCCGGCACCGTCTCCGACGTGCGGACGACGCTCACCGACCTCGCCGCGCTCGTCCAGCACTCGGTGCAGCGCCGCGCCCGCGACGAGGAACGGGCCGAACTGCGCGCCGCCCTGGCCGAACTGGCCCGGGATGCGGAGCCGGCCGAGCGCGACCGGCTGCTCGCCGACCTCGCCGCCGCCGAGGACCCTGCCTATCTGCGGCCCGCCGTGGAGGAGGCCGTCGCCCGGGCCGACGCCCGCCGGAACCGGGTGCCGGTGGCGGCGGCGCTCGCCGAGGTGCTGCGCGAGCGGGACTACCTGGTCGGCGAGGACTTCGAGGACCTGCTCGCCGCCGAGGGCGAGGTGGTGGTGCCGTTCGGCGACCCGGATCCGGGTCGGTCCGCGGAGCCCGGGGCGGGGGCGGCGTCCGGCGAGGAGCCGCCGGCCGCCGGGTACGGGCTGCGGCTGGTGCTGGCGCCGGACCGGGCCACCCTCTCCACGGCGGTGGTCCGCCGGGACGACGCCGGGACCGGGGACGCGTGGCAGGACGAGGAGCAGGACGAGAGCGTCCAGCAGTGGTTCTGCGAGGAGCAGTTGCCCGCCATCGAGGAGGGCGTCCGGCAGCAGGGCGTCCGGCTGGAGCGGACGTCCGCGATGGCACCCGGCGCGCTGGCGGCCGGGCTCGTCCCCGGCGGGTCGTGGCCGCAGCCGCCGTCCGCCGCCACGCCGCGCCGCCGCCGGAACAAGCGCGCCGCTGACCAGGCCGCCGCCGCCCGCAAGCCGCAGGAGCGTCACCGTGAGCGCTGACCAGCAGGGGGACGGACCGGCCGGCCTGCGCAAGGACGCGACGCCGCCCGGCCCGGGCACCGACCCCGGCGGCGGCACCGGGACCGATGGCTCCGAGAGCGGTCTCGACCCCCGCCCCGTCACGCCCAGTTGGATCCGCGAACTGGACATGGCGCTCACCGTCTACCCGCAGGTGCTGCTCACCGGGAACGTCCGCGACCAGTACCTGCTGCCCGACGACCACGCGGCCGGCAGCAGTGCGACCCTGGCGCCGTACACCCTCGGCGGGGTGATCGAGTCGATCTGCACCGCCCGCGGCTACGGCGCGCTCGCCTTCCTCGACCAGGTGAACGAGCGGATCGCCCTGCTGCGGTTGAGCGCGAGCCTCGACGAAGTCCCGCAGGTGATCCGGGAGTTCGCCGAACGGGACGAGAAGTGGCGCCGGAACCAGGGGAGTTCGGATCCGAACGGCCCCGGCGGCCCCGGCGGCCCCGGCGGCGCAGGCGGCTCCGGCCGACCCGACGGCGATGACGACGACGAGCCGGAGATGCTGGACCGCCTGCGCGACGCGATGGTGGGCGTCGTCCACCACCCCGGCCCGCCGATCGGCCTGGTCGTCCCGTACGCCGGCCGGCTCGGTTCGCCGCAGGCGCCGGTCGCCGGCGAGGCCGCCCGGCTGTTCGCGGCCGTCGAGGAACTCGGGCACACGGCCCGGCCGGTGCAGGGCGCCAGCGCGGTCACGCCGTACAACACGGTGTTCTGGGTGGTGGAACGGCAGGAGGACCTGCCGCGCGAGTTCGCGGTCGGCAGCCGCGCCGTGCGGGTGATCAACGTGCCGCAGCCGCCGCACGACCAGCGGCTCGCCGCCGCCCGGCACGTGGTCGGCGGGCTCTCCCGCTACCAGGCGGCGACGGGTGGACCGGCCCTCACCGAGGCCGAGACCGCGACGGCGGCCAAGGCACTCGCCGACTCCTCGCACGGCATGGGCAGTTCGGAGGTCATGGCGATCGGCCGGATGGCCCTGGACCGGAACCTGCCGGTGCAGCGGCTCGACGAGGCGGCCCGGCTCTACCGGATCGGCGTGCTCGACAACCCCTGGGCCACCGCCGAGCTGCGCGAACGCATCGCCTCCGGTGAGGAGTTCCTCAACGGCAAGGTGATCGGGCAGCCGCACGCCGTGCGCCGCACCCTGGAGATCTTCATGCGCTCGGCGGCCGGGCTGAACGGCGCCCAGGCATCCAGCTCGCCCAGCCGGCCGCGCGGCACGCTCTTCCTCTCCGGCCCGACCGGGGTCGGCAAAACCGAACTCGCCAAGGGCGTCGCGGAGATGATCCTCGGCAAGGACGCCCGGCCGATCCGCTTCGACATGAGCGAGTTCGCCGAGGAGCACGCCCGGGACCGTCTGATCGGCGCCCCGCCGGGCTTCGTCGGCCACGACGCGGGCGGCGAACTCACCAACGCCGTCCGGGCCAACCCGATGAGTGTGCTGCTCTTCGACGAGATCGACAAGGCCAACCCGCGACTGTTCGACCTCTTCCTCCAGATCCTGGAGGACGGCCGGCTCACCGACGGGCGCGGCGCCACCGTCTACTTCACCGAGTGCGTGCTGATCTTCACCTCGAACCTCGGCATCGCCGTCAGCGCGCTCGGCGGAGCACCGGGCGGCGGCCCCGGCACCCCGGCCGACACCGTGGAGGGGACGGACGGATCAGCGGACGACCGGGCCGGCTCCACCGGGGGCTCGCCCCGCGCCGGTCAGCGCCAACTCAGCAGGCACGACGATCCGGTGATGGTCCGTCAGGCCCTGCGCGGCGCCTTCGACCTCTTCTTCAACGACACGATCAAGCGGCCCGAACTGCGCAACCGCTTCGGCGACAACTTCATCCCCATGGACTTCATGCAGGAGAAGTGGGTGCCGCAGATCCTCGACAAGGCCATCGCCTCCGTCGCGGGCCGCGTCCTGGAGACCCACGGCGCCGAGCTGACCCTCGCCGACGACGCGTGGGAGGTGCTGCGGGTCGAGGCGACCCGGCGGCTCGACCACGGCGGCCGCGGTGTGCTGACCGCCGTCGAGTCGGCGCTGGTCAACCCGCTCGCCAAGGAGGTCTTCCGGACCCCGCCCCGCCGTGGCGAACGCCTCCAGGTCCTCGCGATCGAGGGCGACGGGGACGGCGAGGGCTACCGGCTGGAGGTCGAGCGGTGGGCGGGCTGAGCACGGACGGCGCCGACCGCGTCACCCCGGCCGCTCCGGTTGCTGGCATCACTGCCCCGGCGGCTGCCCGGGTCGGGCAGGTCTACCGGCCGGTGACCTCCCTCGGGCCCGGCCGGCGGCTCGGCGTCTGGTTCCAGGGGTGCACCCTGGCCTGCCCCGGCTGCATGTCCCGGCACACCTGGGAGGCCACCGGCGGACGGGAGTTGACCGTCGAGCGGTTCGCCGCGATGTGGCGCGCCGCGCTCGCCGACGGCCTCGACGGGCTCACCGTCAGCGGCGGCGAACCGCTGGAGCAGCCCGCCGCCCTGGCCGCGCTGCTCGCCGCCGCCGACACCGAGCGCCGCCGGGCCGGCCGGGAGGCCGACCTGCTGGTGTACACCGGCTGGGAGCCGGAGGAACTGGCCGCCGACCCGGCCACCGCCGCCGCGCTGGACGGCGCCGACGCGGTGATCACCGGCCGCTACCGGGCCGGACAGCCGACCCGGCTCGCCTGGCGCGGCTCGGCCAACCAGCGCCTGATCACCCGTACGGAGCTCGGCCGCGAGCGGTACGCGCCGTACCTGGAGCACCGGCCCGAGCGGCCCGAACTCCAGGTGCGGGTGAGCGAGGGCGAGGTCCGGGTGATCGGGGTGCCGCGCCCCGGCGACCTGGGCCGGATCGAACGCGACCTGGTCCGACGCGGCGTGACCCTTCGGGAGACCTCGTGGCGTCCGTGATCTACCGCTGCCCGGTGGGAGCGCCGGGGGAGTGCCCGACCTCCGCCACCCGGGGGTACTGCCAGGTGCACATGTTCCAGCAACTGGAGCGCTACGACCCGGCCGAGGACGCGGTACCGGTCGAGGACGCGGTACCGGCCGGGGCGGCGGCACCGCCGGTCGGCCCGGCCACCGACCCGGAGGCCCTGACCCGCCCGGCACGCCCCACCCAACCGCCCCGACCGCCCCGACCGGCGCAGTACCCCGGCCGACCTGAGCGGCCCGCGCCGCAGGCGCGACCGGCCCGGCAGCCGGCGGTCCGGCTGGCGCTGGTGGTCGCCGGGGCCCTGCTGCCCGTCCGCGCCGAACACCAGCGCGGGGGCGGCGGACTGGCCATCGGCCGCGACGAGCCCGACTGCGCCGCGATCCCCGGCCTGGCCGGCCTCGACCAGCTCTCCCGGCACCACGCCCGGCTGCGCTGGATCGACGGCGCGCTGTACGTCGAGGACCTGGGATCGACCAACGGCACCTTCGTCGACGGCCGCCGGATCGAGGCGCCCACCCGGATCGGGCCGGGGCAGCGGCTGCGGTTCGCGATGGACGTCGACGTCCAGGTGGTCGAGATCGACGAGTTCGGTGCTCCCCGGTGAGCCGGGGCCGCGAGGAGGAGAACGGCAGGATGGCCGACACACCGCCGGAGCCGAGTCCGCCCACCCGCAAGCAGGGGCGCGGTCCGGCCAAGGGGCAGGGCCAGAACCAGAACCCGGCGAAGGGACAAGGGCAGGGGCAGAACCGGGCACGGCCCCCGAAGCCCGACCCGAAGCAGGACGGCACTCCCGCCGAAAGCCCGCGCACCCGCGTGCAACGCGCCCCGAAGAGCGGCGCGAACGGCACTCCCGCCCCCGCCGACACGACGAGCCCGCGCACCCGCGTCCAGAAGCCCGCGCCGGGCCCCACACCCACCCCAGCCAGCACCGGCGCCACCGTCCCAGGCCCGCGCACCCGCGTCCAGGGCCCCGACACCCCCTCCCCCGACCCCACCGCCGGCTTCCCCACCGCCCTCACCGACCGCTACCACCCCCAAGGCCGGGTCGGCTCCGGCAGCGAGGGCACCGTCTGGCGCGTCCGCCGCACCGACGGCGGCGGCGACGCGGCGGTGAAGGTCGGCAACCCGGGCGTGCGGGCCGACACCGAACTCCTCGCCCACCTCGCCGGCGACCCCGCGTTCCGCCGCCACGTCCCCGAGATCCTCGACCACGGTCAGGTGGAGCACGCGGGCGTGCTCTGCGACTGGATGGCGATGGAGTACCTCCCCGTCACCCTGGCCGAGCACGTCGCCGGGCTGCGCGCGCGGCGCCGCCTCGACCGGCCCGGCGAGACCGATCGGATCATCCGCGAGCTGGTCGACCTGCTGGCCTTCTGGCAGACCACGATCGTGCGCAACCCGGTCGACTTCAAACCCGCCAACATCCTGGTCCGCAAGGGCGGCCGGAACGGCGGCTCCGCCACCGAGTTCGTGGTGGCCGACTTCGGCGGCGTCGCCAAGCTCACCGCGAGCCGCCGGTTCTCCGCCGACATGCAGGTCACTGTCGCCTACATGGCGCCGGAACAGCTCGCCGGCCACAACCACCAGGCCGGGCCGTGGTGGGCGCTCGGCACCATCCTCTACGAGGTGTTCAGCGGCGAGAGCCGCTACCGGCGCGCGGACGGCGAGCTGGTGAGCGACGAGGCGCTGCAGTTCCGGCTGGTGATCGACGACGAGGTGGACCTCGCCGCCGTCGCCGACGAGCGCCACCGGCTGCTGCTCCAGGGCCTCTTCACCAAGGACCCGGCCGACCGGTGGACGGCGCCGCAGGTCCGTGCCTGGCTGAACGGCGAGAGCCCGGAGGTGGTCCGCAGCCGGGCCGTCCCGCCGCCGCCCGAACCCACCCCGCCCCCGGGGCCCACGCACCGTCCGATCGCCTTCCGGGGTGAGGACTTCCACGATCCGGCGGCCCTCGCCGGGGCGATGCTCAAGCGGTCCGCGGACGCGGCGGCCTGGCTGGTCAGCGGCGGCGCGCGGCGGCTGCGCGACTGGCTGCGCGACGAGGTCAAGGACACCGTCCTCGACCTGCACTACCTCAAGGAGGTCGAACGCGGCACCTCCGGCGAGAAGTCGGCGGCGGCCTCCCGGGCCGTGCTGGCGCTCGGCGCGGCGTTCACCCCGGACGCCGTCCCCCACGTGCGGGACCGGCGGGTGGACGCGGCCGGGCTGGCCGAGCTGGCCCGGTCGGCCGAGCCGGCCGATCAGCCGGACGTGCTGACCTTCGTCGACGAGCTGGTCACGGCCGGGCTGCCCGCGCTGGCCGCCCGCTTCCACTGCGGTCACCCGGCCTGCCCGGAGCGGGCCTGCGCCCGACTGCTCGGGCTCACCGAGCTGACGGCCGTGCTGAACACGGTCGAGCGCGAGGCCCGCACCCTCGGCGGCCGTGGCGGCGGGAACGGCGACGGCCGCCTCACCGCCGCCGAACGCAAGGCCGCCCGCCGCTGGGTGCTGTTGCTCACCCTCCAGCCGGACGGGCAGCGGCGCGCCGTCGTCCGGCGGCTCTCCGCCCTGCCAGGCCCGCTGGGCGGCCTGCCCGCGCCGGTCCACGCGACGGTGACCGTCGTCGCCGACGGGGCGGGCGCGGTGGCGGCCCGGGTGCGCGGCGGCGGGCGGGAACGGTTCCGCCGCAGCTGGTCGGACCTGCGCCGCCGGGCACTCGCCGCCGACCCGGCGACGGCCGACGGCCGGGGCGTGCTCGCCGCGGCGGCCGTGCTCCAGGTGCGGAGCGTACGGGCGGGCGGCGCGCGGACCGGCCGGAACCGCGGGGCGTGGAAGGCCGACCTGCGCGCCTGGTGGAGCGGCGCACGCAGCTCGCTGCCCCGGCGCGCGGTCGCGGGCGTGCTGCTGTTCCTCTCCCTCGCCATCACCCTCTGGGCGGGCGCGGTCTGGCGGATCTCCGTCGACGCCGGGGTGGGTGCGGAAGTCGCGCCCGGCGGGGCGTTCGACGGACCGCTCCGGACGGCCGGGGAGGCCGCCGCGCGCGGCACCGCCGGCCAGCTCGGCGCGGCCCTGGTGGCCGCCGCCGCGGTGGTCGCGTTCCCGGCCCGGATCGGGCGGCGGATGCTGTTCCTCGCCGTCGCCGCCTCCTTCACCATCGGCTATCTGCACCTCGGACCGCCGATGACGGTGCTGAAGCCGCCGCAGCCGGTGATCGACCGGGTGGTCATGTTCGAGGGCGGGCTGGCGAGTTGGTCCGGCATCGGCGCCGCGGCGGCCGTCGTCCTGGCGCTGCTCCTCAACGGCCGCTCGGTGCGCTGGCTGCTCACCCCGGCCCACGAGGCCGCCCAACGCGCGGTCGGCGACCGCCGCCGCCTCTCCGCCCGCCGCCGCGCCCGCACCGGCGCCGCCGGCGCGGACCGGCGCTGGCGCGCGGGCAGTGCAGGCTACCGGGACCGGCTGGTCTTCTGGCTCGGCGGGACGGTCGCGCTGACCCTCCTCCTCTGGGCCTCGGTCGAGGTCAGGATCGCCGTGGTCGACCGCGACCACCACCCCACCCCGGAGTCCTGGGGCACCGGCCAGGTCGGCGCCGCCTACCAGGCCGACTACCTCCTCCTGCTGGCCTTCCTCACCTTCCTCGCCGCCTCCGCCGTCCCCCGGGCGGCTCGCCGGCTGCTGGTCGGCTTCGCCCTCGGCACCGTCGCCCTCGGCGCCTGGCCCCCGCCCCTCGGCCCCCTGGAGGCCCTCCGCATCCCGGTCCTCGCCCCGATGTTCCGCAGCCTCGCCGACCCCTGGGGCCACGCCGCCTTCTGGGCCGCCCTGCTCGTCATGCTCCCGCTGGCCTGCTACCTCGCCACCTGGACCTCCCGCCGCATCGGCGACCAGTAGGCGGGCAGCGGCTCTCCGGGCGGTTCAGCGCGGGCGCAGCCCGGTGAACAGCACGTCGAGGACGCGCTCCCGGGCCGCCGGGTCGGGGCCGAGCTGCTCCAGGGTGGCGCCGGTGCCGACGAGCAGGGCGATCAGCTCGGGCACGGTCAGGTCCGGGCGGACGGCCCCGGCCCGCTGGGCGCGGTCCAGCAGCCCGGTCAGCCGGGTGCGGATGACGGCGGACGGGGCCTGCAACGAGGACTGCACGTCGACGCCGGCCGCGGCGAGGGCCCGGGCGAACTCGTTCTTGCCGGCGGACTGTTCGACGATCAGCCGGAAGCAGCCGTAGAAGGCCTCGGCGGGTTCGGCCCCGGCGGCCAGTTCGGCCGTCCGCTCCGCGATCGTCTCCAGCCGGCGCACCATCACCGCCTCCAGCAGGGCCTCCTTGGTCGGGAAGTGCCGGAACAGCGTGCCGACGCCGACGCCGGCGGCGCGGGCGATCTCCTCGGTCGGCACGCCGATGCCGCGGGTGGTGAACACCTCGGTGGCGGCGTCCAGCACCTTGGCCCGATTGCGGGCCGCGTCCGCCCGGAGCGGCCGCTCCTGTGCGCCGGTCATCCTCTCAACTCCCTTTCGTTCGAGGGTGGAACCACCGTGAACCGCCGTGCGGCAACCCCTGGACAACCGGACTACCCAGTCCGTATCGTCGTAATCGGAGTCGCCGGTCCGGTTGTGGCGGCGAATCGTCCGGTTCATCACCCTGGGGGTTGATCATGTCCGAAACGCGGTCACCGCGCGAGACCTTCCATGCGCTGCTCGGAGGCATCACGGCCGGGCGCTTCACCGAGATCGTCGACCTCTACGCCGAGGACACCGTGGTGGAGACGGTGTTCGACCACGGCGGCCCGGGCCGCTTCGAGGGCCGGAAGGTCCTCGCCGAGCGGTTCGCCCAGGTCGCCGAGCACTTCCCGCTGGAACTCAGCCACGAGAACGTGGTGGTCCGCGCCACCGACGACCCCGAGGTGATCGTCGCCGAGTGGGACTACCGGGTGCGCCACCGCGCCACCGGACGGACCCGTACGACGGCCAACATCCAGGTGCTGCGGGTACGCGACGGGCTCATCGTCCACAGCCGGGACTTCCACGACCACGTGGCCCTCGCCGCCCTCACCGGCACCCTGCCGCAGCTGGTCGAGGCCCTGGAAGCGGCGTAGGACGGGCCACGGTCGCCGCGGCGGGCCGTTGGCACGTTGTTGACGCGCTGTAGACAAGCCGCTCCCAAGCACACGCCGCCCGACCCGCCCCGCCCGCGCCGCCCCGACCCCGGCGGCGCGGGCGGGCCCGGGCGGATGCGAGGGTAGGCCCCGTGAACGAGACGATCATGGCAGCCGCCCGCGAACGAGCCGCCGAACACCGCCGCCGGTTCGACCTCCGCTTCGAGGCCTACTTCGCCACCCTGCCGGAGCGCCTCGACACGCCGCCGCTCAGCCGCTTCACCCCGCGCTGCCTGGAACTGCTCCGGGACCTCTCGCTGCGCGGCGGCAAGCGCCTGCGCGTCGCCCTGCTGTACGAGGCCGCCCGACTGGTGACCACCGACCCGGTACCCGGCCTCGCGGAGGCCGCGCTGAGCATCGAACTGCTCCAGACGCACGGGCTCGTCCACGACGACATCATCGACGACGCCCCCGTACGCCGCGGCGGCCCCTCCACCTACTACGCCTACCGTCGGGAGTTCCCGGCGGCCGACCGCACCGCGCTCGGCCTGGCCGTCCTGGCCGGGGACCTCGCGGCCTTCCTCTCGATGCGCGTCCTGCTGGAGGCCGACGTCCCCGCCGAGCTGCGCCAGGCGATGCTGGAGGTGCAGCTGAACGCCGGCGCCGAGACGGTCACCGGCCAGATCGTCGACCTCGAACGCGACTTCCGGCCGCTCCCGGACGAGGAGTTCCTGCACACCGTCTGCGAGTACAAGTCCACCCGCTACTCCGTACTCGCCCCGCTGCGACTGGGCCTGCTGGCCGCCGGCGAGGACGTGGCCGCCCACGACGCACGGCTGCGCCGGTACGCGACCCTGGTCGGCATCGGCGGCCAGCTGCGCGACGACTACCTCGACCTGTTCGGCGACGAGGACGCCACCGGCAAGTCCACCGGCGCCGACCTCCGCGCGGGCCGCCGCAGCTACGCCGTGAGCGCCCTGCTCGCCGCCGCGGACGAGGCGCAGCGGGCCGTGGTGGAGTCCGCCCTCGGCGATCCGCACCTCCCCGCCGACCGGGTCGAGCAGCTTCGCGAGCTGGCCCGGCTGCTGGGCGTGGACGCGAAGCTCCGCTCCGACATGCGCCGCTGCGCCGAGGCGGCCCGCGCCGAAGCCGAGGGCTGGCGCCCGCACTGGCGCGCGGAGGCGGTCGCCTTCTTCGCGGGCCTGCCCCTGGCGAACCTGCTCCCGGGCGGCTGAGCGGACCGCTCACCCGCCCGGGAGCAGGTTCGCCCGGGTGCGACGAATCACGGCTCGACGCGGGCTCCCGCCACGGCACCCAGGTCGACCAGTTGCGCCCTGCCGTTGCCCACCGACCAGTTGTCGAGGGCGTTCTCGACGAGCGTGACGAACACGTCCTCGGGCCGCACGCCGACGTTGGTCAGGTTGGTGGTGATCTGCCGGTACAGGTCGAGCTTGAGCTCCCGAGGCCGACCCGCCACCAGGGTGATCTGGACGTAGACGACGTCTCGGCGGGCCACGTCGAGGTAGTTCGGGTCGAAGATCAGCTCTTCGGGATCGTGCGGGGTGACGATCTGGAAGCGGTCACCGGCCGGGATGCCGATGGCGTCGACGAGGGCCTGGTGCACGCCGTCGGCGATGGCGCGTCGGACGGCGGGCGGCCGGGTGGCGGACAGGTCGATGCGGACCAGAGGCATGGGAACGCTCGCTTTCCGGAAGGCCCGGGCTACAGTGTTCGACGAACATCGACCATATCAGTGTATGGCGATCGTCGAACACTCTGCAGAGGATCGATCCATGTCCGCCCGCACCCGCAGCCTCACCCACGCCCATCCGACCGAGGTGTCGCTCCAGGACGCGCTCGACGCCGTCGGCGACCCTGTGCGGCGCGCCATTCTCAGGGAGTTGGCCGGCACCCCTGACTGGACCCGCGCCTGCGGCACGTTCGACCTTCCGGTGACCAAGGCGACGCGCAGCCACCACTTCGCCGTGCTGCGCGCCGCCGGCCTCGTCGAGCAGCGCGACGAGGGACCACGCCGGCTCAACCGGCTCCGCCGCCCCGAATTCGACCGGCGGTTCCCCGGGCTCCTCGATCTGATCCTGGCCGAGCCCGCGACGGACCGGCGCAGTTCCGCGTAGGTTCGCGTCGGGGTGTCGGGGTGTCGGGCTGCCGGGGCTGACCCGTACTAGCGAGGGCTGAGGAGGCAGAACTCGTTGCCCTCCGGGTCGGCGAGGATCCGCCAGGAGATCGAGGACTGGTCGATACCGGGGTCGGTGGCGCCCAGGGCGCGCAGTCGGGCTTCCTCCGCCGCCGGGTCGTCACCCTTGTAGGGGGCGACGTCGAGGTGGACGCGGTTCCACCCGCTCTTGGTGTCGGGGGTGCGCACGAACTCCAGGTAGGGGCCGACGCCCTGGGCGGAGCGCAGGGAGGCGTGGTCGTCGGCGACCTCGTGCAGCGTCCAGTCCATCGCCTCGCTCCAGAACCGGGCCATCGCCCGCGGGTCGGTGCAGTCGACCACCACCGCGGCGACCGGCCCGGTGCCCTGGTAGATCGGACGGGGCTCCAGGACGCAGAACTCGTTGCCCTCCGGATCGGCCATGACCGTCCAGGGGACGTCGCCCTGACCCACGTCGGCGAGCGTCGCGCCGAGGTCCTTCAGGCGCGCGACCAACTCCGCCTGATGGGCGGTCGAGGTGGTGGCCAGATCAACGTGCACCCGGTTCTTCACCGTCTTGGGCTCGGGGCGGGCGATGATGTCGATGTAGACGAACGCGGGGTCGGGGTAGGTGAAGCCCACGGGTTCGAGGTTCGTCACACCCGGTCCCTCGCTGTCGACACCCCAACCGAGCGCCTCCGACCAGAACCGGCCGAGCGCGGAGTCGTCGAGCGCCTTCATGTTGATCTGCACGAGTCGTGTTGCCATGCGGCAGATCCTAGACGCACTGTGACCTGGGCCGCCGTAATTAATGATCTTCAGCAGGTGAGTCGACGAGGAGCCGACGCAGCCAGCGGACCCGGGCCTCCCGGGCGTCCCGGCTGACGGCGGCGCCCGGCGCGAAGGTGTCGAAGCCGTGGAACGCGCCCGGCCAGACGTGCAGTTCGGCCGCGCCCCCGGCCCGCCAGATCGCGTCCGCGTACGCCACCGCCTCGTCCCGGAAGGTCTCGGCCGAACCCACCTCGACATAGGCGGGCGGCAGCCCCGACAGGTCGGTGGCCCGCGCGGGCGCCGCGTACGGCGGCAGGTCGGCGGCGCCGTACCGCTCACCCAGCAGGGCCCGCCAGGCGGTCGCGTTCGACGTCCGGTCCCAGGTGTCGTGACCGGCCAGCTGACGGGTGGAGAAGGTGCGGTCGCGGTCGTCCAGCATCGGGCTCAGCAGCAGTTGGCCGGCCGGGACCGGGCCGCCCCGGTCCCGGGTCAGCAGGGCCAACGCCGCGGCGAGGCCGCCGCCCGCGCTCTTGCCCCCGAGGACGATCCGCCCGGCGTCCACACCGAGCTCCGCCGCGCGCTCCGCCACCCCGACGAGCCCGGCGTACCCGTCCTCCACGGCCGCCGGGTACGGCGACCCCGGGGCCAGCCGGTACTCCACCGAGACCACGGCCAGCCCCAGCGGCTCGGCCAACTCGCGCAGCAGCCGCGGCAGTACGGACCACGCGTTGCCGGTGACCATGCCGCCGCCGTGCAGGTAGTAGAGCAGCGGCAGCGGCCCCCCGCCGGCCCCGGCGGGCCGCGCGCTCACCAGCCGCACCGCCGGCCCGTCCCCGAGCCCCGGCACCCGCAGCTCCGCCACCTCGAACCGGCCGCCGTCCCGCAACCGCGCCAACCCGGGCCGGGGCCGCGCCGCGACGTCCCGCGCCTGCCAGGCGGCCAGGCCCTCCGGCGTGACCGGCTCCCGCGCCGTCGCCCCCGCGGCCGCCAGCGCGGCCCGCAGCTCCGCGTCCACCGGCGGCGGAACCGCCCCCGTACCGCTCTCACCCCGCACCACGCACCCCCAGCCGGCGTTCCCGTCTCCCGTCCCCGAGGCTACTTGCCGGGCGGGATGTCGTAGACGTGATCGGGCGTCACGATGCCGGTGATCGCGCGGCCGAGCAGCGTGCTCGGCTCGGAGCCCTGCGCGATGATGTCGGAGTTGAGCAGCAGCACCAGGGTCGCGCACTCCTCCGGCAGATAGACGGTCAGGCTCTCGTAGCCGGGCAGCGAGCCGTTGTGGCCGATCCACCCGCCGATGTCGAAGATCCCCAGCCCGTAGTTCGCGCCCGGGATCCCGGTGGGCAGCATCGTGAGGCGCTGCGCCTGGGTCCCGGGCGACAGGAGGGTGCCGGTGGCGAGGTCCTTGGCCCAGTGCCTCAGGTCGCGCAGGTCGGAGACGAGCGCGCCCGCCGACCAGGCCCAGGACGGATCCCAGTGGGTGGAGTCGGCGATCCCACCGGAGAGCGTCTGGTCGGTGTAGCCGTGGGCGTACGGCGACGGGAGCCCGGTGCCCTGCGGGAAGAGGGTGTGCCGCAGGCCGCTCGGCCCGGTGATCCGGTCCTGGACGAAGCTCTCGATGCTCTGCCCGCTCAGCTTCTCGACCAGCAGGCCCAGCAGGATGTAGTTGGTGTTCGAGTACTGGTACCGCGCGCCCGGCGGGAACACGTTGTCGTGCCGGTAGCCGTACGCGAGCAGTTCCTGGGGCGTGAAGACGTGGTCCGGGTCGCTCAGGAAGGTGTGGGCGAAGTCCTCGTCCGCGCTGTACGGGAACAGGCCGCTGCGCATCTCCAGCAACTGCCGCACGGTGATGACCTCGCCGCACGGGACGCCGTCCAGGTACCGCGCGATCGGCTCGTCGAGCCCGACCAGGCCCTCGTCCACCAGCTGCAGCACGGCGGTGGCGGTGAAGGTCTTGGTCTCACTGCCGATCCGCATGTTCAGCCGGTCGGTCATCGGCGCGCCGCTCTCCTTGTCGGCCACCCCGAACGCCCGCACGTAGTGGCCCCGCCCCGGCAGCCACAGCCCGACCTGCACACCGGGAATACCCGCCTCCCGCATCACCCGCTGCACCGCCTCGTCCAGCCTCGCCTGCAACTCCGGACTCAACTGCCGCGCCTCGGCCTCGTCGTCACCGGTGGCCGCCGGCGCGTAAGCGACCGGGACGGCACCACCGGCCGTCAGTGGCACCAGCCCGGCGACGGCGAGCGCCGCCGCGAGGAGCACGCGGGCCGGCATCGAGCGGTGGAACGGCGAACGTCTTCTCATGGTCCAGGGCCTCTCTACGGTTCGGCGCACTACCCCGCCGATCGTTGGCTACGAGCCCCCGCCAACTACCCCGTCCACCCCCACGAACCACCACAAACCACCACCGATCCATCCAATCGGCCCTACCCTCACCGGATCTCGCCCGGCAGGGCCTCGATCCGACGCGGCCGCACCTTCTTGCCATCCTTGGCGACGAGCTTCAGGCCCTTGCCCGCATGCTTGCGCCCGGCCTCGGCCTTCAGGTCGGCGAACTCCAGGGCGGCCGTAATCGAAACCTCCAATATGTCTAGAACACATGCCCTGATTCCGATCCGGGCTGCCCGGGGTTTCGAAATTTGAATCGAATACTTCACGCCATGGCGAGCTTGGCGAAATAGTATCGTGTGCCAACTCGGGGGCTCATGGTGAGGTTGGCGTGCGAAACGCAGGTCTCAAGCAATATTCAGCGGAAAGAGAATCTCTATGCCTCCGATCCCGGTCAGGCCCGGCATCTACAAGATCCACGCCCACATCATCGGGCCGGGCTCGCTGGTGACGGCAACCGAGTTCGCCGTCAAGCACGGTGCGCCCGTCATCACCGACCGAATGAACCCCCTCCCGATCGAGCAGGAGTGGGTCATTGAGCCCGTCGAGCCGGCCCCGGGAGCGCCCTACGTCGTCCGGCTCGCCGCCCACGATGCTGCCGCGCTCGTGATCGCCGAGGACAAACTGTTCGTCAACAACGTCCCTCGCGCCGATTCGGCGAAGTTCACCTTCGAGGCCGTTCTGGGAGGCGTCAAGATCATCTCGGAGAAGGGCCTCGCCATGCGCGCCGGCCACCGCGGGGCGCAGATCGGGCTCACCGAGCCCAAGCCCGAATTCCAGGAGACCTGGACGTTGGAGTTCGTGCGCCCGATCGACGAGGACTAGGGTCGGGCAGCCGTAGTCAGGCTGCCAATATCGGGTGGCGGTCGACAGATGGGTCGGCCGCCACCCATGTTCCACTCGGCCTCGGATCAGGCAACCTGCAACGGGGTCGGCGGCCCGGGTCTTGCGACGTGCCGCGGTGGCCCCCTTCGGTAGGGAGCATCGCGCTCAGGAGTGGCTCTGCTCGATCGCCTCGAAGATGTCCGCATCGGTCTCCTGCTGCCAGAGCGGCAGGTCGCTCCAGTCCGCGACGTAGCCCGGCTTGGGGTTCTCGATGTGCTTGTGGATCTGGGCGATCCAGCAGGTGGCGACGAAGCGCCCCTTCTGTTCGCGGGTGAGCTTGGAGGTGTTCCCGTTGCTCACGCTGATGAAATCGCGGACCTGACCGAAGACGGCGGCGGCGCAATCGCGCTCCCACTGGGGAGTGTCGTCCCACGGGGCGACGTAGCCGGCCTTTGGTTCGCCGGGGTAGTGCTTCAACACTCCAGCGATCCATGCTTCGCGGAAGATTCGTCCGTCAGACGACACGGGGCACTCCTTCATCAGACGGCGTTTTTCGAGCGCCGAGATTTGCTGGTGCAGTGCTGAAGCTCGGCCGTCGGCCATCAGTGGGACGAGGCGGCTGCTGACGCCCCCAAGCTTCCTGCCGATGTAGCCCGAGCCGGTCTGGTCCGCCAGCTCCAAAGCAGCGCGAGTGTAGTGAAGCGTCCGGTCGAGATCGCGGCGTTCGGCACCCAGGGCTGCCAGCTCGGCAAGAACTGCCCCTCGACGGCGCGGTGAGAGCTGCTGCGAGAGTGCGGTTGTCAATGCCTGCTCTGCCAGATCCGGGCGACCGAGCGCGAGATAGCAGGTCCCGCGCTCCTCGGCGAGACGGGAGCCGTCGAACCGAAGCCACCCCCCGTTGTGCAACTGCCCGGAAAGGCTGTGCACTTCGCTCGCGTGATCGAGTGCGCGACGAGATCGCCCCGGGCAGCCACCGGTACGCCGTGGAAGCCGAGTTGTTCCACGCCGGGGTGCAGGCCGCGGAATGGGGCAGGCCGCTGATGGGAAGGCCGTACGGTGTCCTCGCGTGCGAGAACGTGGTGCTGGTCGGGCACTGTGACGGAGCGGACCATGGTGAGCTGATGGCCTGGCCGCACTGGGTGCTGAAGAACCTGTACGCCCCGGTCGGCGTGATGTTCGGGAAGTTCGCCCAGGGGGCGGTCGAGACCGGCCGGCGCGGGCAGAGCATCCCGCCGCCGCCGTTCTCGTTCCTTCCGGTGCGGCGGGTGTCCGGCCGCTGGACCCGAAGTTCCTGGAGGCAACTCCCGACCTCGCCACGGCGCTGTCCGTGGCGGCCGACGACGGCCGGGACGTCTTCGAGCACATCCCTTGCGAGTGGAAGGCAGTACGAGAATGGGCGAGTTCCCTCCCGAGGCCGCAGCGGCACTGACAGCGGCGGAGGCCGCCTGCGGGCCGCTGGAGCTGAAGGAGATCAGCGACCGGCGGGGCTCGGCGGTGTGGAAGGCCGGGGGACCGCGCGGGGCGGTGAGCATCAAGCTCGGCGCCGGCGAGGCCGCCGAGGTCACTGCCCGCGAAGCCTCCGTGCTGGACCAGCTCCCCGAGTACACCGTGACCGTCGGCCGCTTCGACGGCGGCGTCTGGTACGTCACCCCGTGGCTGGCCGGACCGTCCACCTGGGACGTGTTCCGCCCGGTACGCAAGGGCGAGGGCGGACGGAACGAAGCCCTGGAGGCCGCCGTCGGGCTGTGCCACGCGGTGGCCGAGCTGCACGAGGCCGGATGGGTGCACGGAGACCTCCAGCCTCAGCACGGCATCCACACCGAGAACGGCGTCCGCCTTCTGGACTTCGCCTGGTCGCGGCAGGTCGGCACCACCCCATGGCGGAGGTTCGACGGCACGATGATCCACCTCACGGCTCCCGAACTGGCCGCCCGGATCCTCAACGGTTCGCAGCCCGTCGACACGACGCAGACCGCCGACGTCTACGCCCTCGCCGGCACCCTGTGGACCTGCGTCACCGGCACCTGGCCCCTGGACTACGAGACCGCCGGAATCGACGCGGACGCTCCGGTCGAGGAGAAGCGCAGGGCCATCGCCCACCGAGCCGTCCCGCTGTCCACCGCGATGCCCTGGCCCGCCCTCCAGGCCCGCCTACGGCACGTCCTGCTGGCCGCCCCGGACGACCGGCCGACGGCCGCCGAGCTGAAGACCCTTGTCGAAGCGGTGGACGCGTGATCGAGCTGCGGGAGTTGACCCTCGACGGCGCCGAGGCGGTTCAGCGTGTCTACGGGCCGGAGTCGGTCAGGTGCCTGGATCGGGAAGCGATGGCGCCGCCCACTCCGCCAGGGTGGCGAAGTCGGCGGCGGTCAGCCCCACCCGGGGATCCACCCGGTGCAGCAGCGCCGCCCCGCTATGGTGCGCCCGGACCCACGACCGGTCCGCGTCCGTGATCTGATCGTCCACCCAGGCGAACGGTCGACCCTGCGCCTTTTCCAACTGGTCTGTGAGTGTTCGTGTCCCTCGTTTGGGTGCCCTCCACCGGCGCCCCGTGCCGGTTAACCGACTGTCTCCGTTCTCTTCGGTACATGCGGGAGATCGATTGGGGAGGCAGGGGTGGCACGTAGTCGAGTGGTCCTCGGGGACTTGCGGGTGCAGGTGCTGGAGAGGGCTGGTGGTGGCAGGTCGTACACGGTCGTGTGGCCGGACTGCACGGTGGATGCGGAGGCGGATTCGTATCTGCGGCCGTTCGAGGGGTCGGGGTCGCAGAAGACGTACGCCTACTCGTTGGTGGACCACTTGCGGTGGCGGGTCCGGGAGGGGCTGACCACCGAGACGATCATGATGCGTGACCTGCACCGCTACATGGGGGCGGTGGGCGCCCATGTGCCGATGCCGTACGGGCAGCCGTGGCGGGTGCCTCCTCAGCGTCCGTACGGTGCCTCGGCACTCCAGGTCGCGGCGGCATGCCTCAAGGGCTTCTACCTCAACGCGTGCGCCAGCAAGGGCGTGAACAACGAGCTGAGGGAGGCCCTGGCGGTCACTCGGCTGCCGACGAGGGTGGACCGGGACCGGGCTCTGTTGGGGCACGTGAAGACATCGATGTCGGCCAACCCGTTGGCTCCGAAGCGGCCGCCGCGGCGCCGGCACCCGAAGATGCTGCCGGACGGGGCCAAGGAGGAGTTGCGGGGCGTCATGAACACGGCCCGCGACGAGATGGTCCTGCAGTGGCTGTCGGACACGAGCCTGCGGCCGGGCGGGCTGGCTGGGCTGCACCTGATGGACCTGCACCTGCGGGAGAACGCGGCCTGCGGCGAGTGCAAGAGCCCTCACCTGCATGTCTGTCATCGCTGGGGCAACCCGAACCGGGCCGCCGCGAAGATCAAACCGGACTGGAAGGTGGTTGACGGGGTCGTCACCGGCGGGGAGATCTACCGCGCCAGCCCCGCCATGATCAGCAGCTACTTCAAGTACATGACGACGGAGTACGCGAAGCACGCCACCGGCCACGGGATGCTGCTGATCCAGCTGGCCGGCCCGAACCTTGGAGAGCCCTGGAGCGCTGATGCCGCCCGGGGGATGCTGCGGCGAGCCGGCCGAAGGGCCGGGTTGGCCGGGAGGATCACGCCCAAGGCGTTTCGCCACCAGATCACCAACGACGTGCTGGACGTCACGAACGGCGACTCGATGGTGGCCAAGGCCGTCGGGAACTGGGCGTCGGCCAGGATGGTCGATGAGGTCTATGGCCATCCCGACCTGCACTCGCCTGAGTTCACGGCCGCTCTCCAGGCCGTCTGGGGTGAGGACGAATGACGCACCCTGCACCGGCACTGCGGGCCTTGCCGGTGATCGTTCCCGGGCGGGACGGACGCACCACGCGGGACCGGCTGGAGCTCCTCACTGCCTTGATGGACGCACCGTCCTTCGACCCGCTGTTCCGCCCGGACGTCATCAAGGTCCCCGGAGACCATCCCGTCTACGGATGGATCTGCGGTGTTCCGGAGTGCCAACGGGGACGGGAAGCCACGGCCGACTTCTGTTTCAACCACGATGTCGAGTGGCGCGACCTGAAGCGGAAAGGCCGCGGGCTGGACGCCTTCCTCAAGAACGCCCGGCCTTTGCCGACCGTGTCGTGGCACGACCCGCCGGACTGTCTGATCTGTCCGGGGATTCCCGCGGCCAGCTCGATCGGGTTGTGCAAGCTGCACGTGGACCGCTGGTATCAGCACCGTCTGCGGCAGCAGCGGCAGGGACAACTGGCCGATCTTGACGGGTGGTTGGCGTCCGAGTCCGCGTTCGTGCCGTTCGGCAAGTGCCGGGTCGATGTCTGCCCCGACCAGGCAGTGAGCCCGCTGGGGTTGTGCAGTCGGCACCGCTACCGCTACAAGAGCGAGGGGCAGCCCGGCGGCGCCAACCTGCCCAAGAACTGGGGCAGATGGCTGGCCGACCTCGGCAAGCCCGTCCCGGTGACCTACACCGACCAGGCAGCTTTTCGACGGTGGTGCGCCGAGACCGGTCCGATCGCGCGGATGAACGGCTGCCTGAGCCTGCTTCGGCTGCGTCCGCTGGTGAAGCGTGAGATCCAGTGGTCGATGTTCCAGCACACGCAGATGCCCGTGGAAGGCAACCCGTGGCCTGTCCAGTGGCTCCAGCACGTCGCGGAGGACTGCCGTCGGCAGGGGGCCGACTCGCTGGCCGATCTCGACCTCGGACGCTGCCGGCAGGTCTCACGCAAGATCGTGAAAACGATGCTGCGCTACCTGCGCCTGATCTACTTCACCCGGCAGGACACCAAGGACGCGGGCTTCATCGATCTGGGACACTTCGGAGTCCGGATCGAGGAATGCGACGGCCTCTTCGACCTCGGCGGCATCTCGCAGCGCTGGCTGCGTGACCTGCTCTGGGAGTCTCTGGCGGACCGTCTGGTCAAGGCTCCTCCCCGCAGCCGGAACCCCCTTGAGACCAGACGCCGCGGCTGCATGGAACTGAGTGCCTACCTTGAAGCGCAGGCACCGGAGGGCGGTCACGACCCCACACTGCTGAATGCGGACCACATGATCGACTTCCTCACCGACCAGCGCCACCGCGCCGAACATGGACTGCCCTCGCTGGCCTTTCCCACCCAAAGAGGCGGCCGGAAGACGACCAGGATGACGAAGATGTCCGTCGGCGGGCTCCTCAACGGCCTCCGCCAGCTCCTGCGAGAGGCACTCGAGTCGGGCGAAGCCGAACGCGCGGGACTGCACCGCACGTTCATCGTCGCGCTCCCCGCCAGCGGCATCAAATCCGGGCGTCGGCGTCCCTTCCCCGACGATGTCGCCCGCGCCCTCGCCCACCCCGACAACCTGGCCCGCCTGGCGACCGGCGACCCGGGCGACAGAGGCCTGCGGGATGCCTGGGAGATGCTCGTCTTCACCGGCCGGCGTTGCAAGGAAGTCCTCAACGCCCGCTTGAACTGCATCAGCCGCCACAACGGAGTCCCGCTGTTCTGGCACGACCAGACGAAGGTCGGCAACCTCGACGCCGCGATCCGCATCCCCGAACGCCTCTACCAGACCATCGAGCGACGGCAGGCCACCACGATCGCCCGGTTCGTCCAGCGGCAGGGGCGCGAGCCAAGCGCCGAGGAGAGGTCACAGATCGCGCTCTTCCCACGGCGGACCGCCAACCGCGAGTGCCTGAAGGGCGTGAGCTACGGATGGTTCCACCGCCTCTTCCGCATGTGGGTGATCACCCTTGACATCGGGCACTGCGTCCCCCATCAGACGCGGCACACTCTGGCCACGCAGCTCCTGCGCAACGGCGCGGACCTCACGCACGTCAAGCGCTACCTCGGCCAGGTGTCCGAGCGCATGGCAGAGCACTACGTCCACCTCGCCCACACCGACCCCCGGCTAAACGACGCGCTCAACGCCATCTGGGTCGCCGGTCCGGGCTCCGCCGAACCCGGGACGTTGCTGACCACCGGCGAGCCGATGACCAGGGAAGAAGCCGAAGCCATGCTGGTCGATCTCACCCGCAAGTCAACACCTGCTGAAGGAGGGTTCTGCACCTTCCAGCCCGTCGTCGACGGCAATGCCTGCCCTTGGAAACTCAACTGCCACAACTGCGACAAGTTCGTCATGACCGGCGCCGACCTCGTCTACTGGCACCGCAAGCGAGAACAGTGGCGGATGCTTGCCGAGCGGGCCCCGGACAGCACAACCGCCGACTACCTGCACGAGATCTTCGAGCCCACCGCTCGCGCAATCACCGGCCTGGAAAGAGCACTGGAAGCCGTCGGCCTCCTCGATGAAGCCCTCGCACTCGACCTGCGGCGGCCCCAGGACTACTTCGGCCGCGTCTGGAGCACCGCCTTCCGGGCCCAGGAACTCGCTCGCGAAGACAACACCGGGGAGGCCGCATGAGCTCCGGGCCTGAATCCACCAGGGCCGCCATCGCAGCCCGCCGACAGCAGACCCAGGACAAGCTCGCCCAGGTCGAGAAGGCCATCGGCCAGCTCCGCCGCGAACGCGGACGCCTGACGGTCCGGACCATCGCCGAACGAGCCGGGGTGTCCGCCACGTTCCTCTACGAGAACGCAGACGCCCGCACCCTCGTGAAATCCGCTGTCGCCGACAGTCGCAGTCGGCATGACCGACTCGGACAGGAACAGCACGACCAGATCGAGGCGTCCTGGCGGGAGCGAGCCCTGAACGCCGAGGCCGAGCTGACCCGCACCCAGAAAGAGGTCTTCGCCCAGCGCCAGCGGATCGGCGAACTCATGGGACAACTCCGCGACTTCGACCAGATGGTCCCCGGCGAGTCCGTCCAGCAGCTGACCACCGAGAACACCACCCTCAAGCACCGCGTCCACCAGCTCACCCAGGAGCACCGCAAGCTCCAGGAGCGGCTTGAAGGAGCCCGCTCCAACCTCCGGTTCGCCGAGAAACGCATCGCTGACCTCGAAGCCCAACTCATCGAACGGGACCTGTCATGACCGCCGAACCGATCCACCTGGACCGCGACCAGGCCGCTTCCCCCAACGGCTGACCGACCAACGTAACCGCGGCTACCCCAGCGGGAAGGAGGCCCTCTGCCGCCACCGTGTCCCGTCGTGGACCAGCAAGTCGACCGACGAGACCTGCGCGAAGACGGGGAGACCGGTGAGCAGGTCGGCCTCGGCCTTCTCCACGACAGCCTCGTCCTGGCCCTGGGCGACGGTCAGATGCGGCACAACATCGTCGAACTGCCCGCCGAACGGCGGATTTTCCGGCCACCGCTCCACGATCGCCTCGGTGAGACGCCTGAAGCCAGTGTCCGGTTCAGGGGCGAGATACAGCACTCCAGGGAACCGGCCGCAATGGTCGAACCGGGCCTCGAAGGACTCGTGCCGACCAAGTACCTCGCCGATCGCGGCGCAGACACCCTCATCAATGCGGCTCGCGTCGAGAAACGGGAAAAGCACGGTGACATGCGCCGGAACACCGGCACGGGCCGAGGGGTCAAGCCGGTCACGCCATGCACGCACCAAAGGCTCCGCCTCCGGAACCCTCACGATCAGCCCCGACTGTCCTGCCTGGAATCCTCGCGCGTCGTCATCCACCATCGCTTCTGTCTATCAGCGAGGCCCAACCGGTGGCGACCCGATTAACACGGCCATGCCGTCCCGAACGCCCACTCGACGCCCCGATGCAGGTCACAGACGATCCGGACAGCACGAAGGTCGGTAAATGCGCCCACGCGACGATCTCGGGCGTCTTCCAGAACACCCCGTCCGCCGGCTCCGGCCGAGGATCGCGCCAGTTGATGACGGGCAGCTCCGGCAGCCCCAGCAGCGGCGCGACGAAGTCGTTTGCTTCCGCCTCCCAGGTCGTTGCCCAGACAAGATCGAACGGCAGTGTGGCGAGTGCCGGTCCGTGGTCGGGGTTCAGCCAGACCCGCAGTGGCTTGACCGGCTTGTTGGGCAGCCCGTACGCGCGCAGCCGCCGTCGCTCCGCCGCCTCCCAGCGCGGGGTCAGCAACCGGTGTGTCAGATACCCCTCGGGCCGCCGGTACGGCTTCGCCGCGTACGGATTCAGCGGCCCGTCGACGTCCACCAACAGCAGGGGTCGCATCGTCCCACCTCCAGGAATCGTCCCCGCACCGTACCCGCCAACCGCCGCTGCGCCCACCGAATTTCCGGCGGAGGCGTTTGACGCGGGGAGGGCGGTGCGATTGTCTGCCGTGCGGGGCTTCGGGGCTTCGAGTCGTGGGGGAGGGGAGGTCCGGTGGTGGGGGACGAGGTCGCGGGGCTGGTCGGGCGGGGGCGGTGGCTGCTGGACGAGCACGACGCGGCGACGGATCCGCGGCGGGCCGCGCTGGCGCTGTCGGGGGCGTTGACCGCGTTCGGGGCGGCGCGCGGGCTGTTGGAGGACGCCGGGCCGGACGCGCCGGCCGGGGCGCTCGCCGAGGTGCGGTACCTGCTCGGGCTGACGCTCTCGGTGCGCTACTGGCAGGGCGTCGAGCAGCCGGAGTTCGCCGAGGACGAGGCGATCCGCGCCGCCGTGCTGGCCGAACGGGCCTCCGCCGTAGAGCTGTTGACGCTCACCGCGGCCGTGCTCGACCCGGCCGCGGCGGAACGGACGGAGGTCGCGGCTCGGCTCGGGCTGCTGCTGCACGCGCGGTACGAGGACGGCGCGACGGCCGACGCCGCGGCCCGCCCGGACGACCTGGACCGGGCGATCGAGGCGCTGCGCCTCGCCTGCCCTCTCCCGGTGCCGCTCGGGCCCTGGCATGCGCTGGGCGTCGGCGTCGGCACCGGCACCGGCACCGGCACCGGCGTCGGCGGCCCGGCCCCGGTGGCGCCGGACGCGTACGACGACCAGGACCCCGGCGTCCTCGCGACCCTCGGCTGCGCGCTCGCCGACCGCCACGAGCGCGACGCCACCACCGCCGACCGCACCGCCGCCGACGCCGTCCTGGAGGGCCTCCTCGACCGGCTCCGCCCGCAGCCCCGGCACGAGCCGGGCGCCGCACCGCCCCGGCCCGCCCCGGACGCCGAGCCGGGGCCGGCCGACCTCGCCGAACCGGTGGAGCTGCTCGCCCGCGAACGCCTCGTCAGGCTGCTGCTCGGCCCGGCGGAGGACGGCGGCGGGGACGCCGGGACGGTCGACCGGGCCGTCGCCCACCTGGAGTGGATCGCCGCCACTACCGAGCCGGACGAGCCCGCCCGGCTGCGCGCCGGCCTCCGCCTGGTCGACCAGTACGCGGCCCGCGGCGGCGACGCCGTCCGCCCCGAGGACGCCGCCCACCGTCTCGCCCGGCTGCGCGACCTGCGCCGGCTGCTCCCGCCCGACCACCCGGCGGGCGGCCTCGCGCGCTGGCTGCTCGGGAGCACGCTCGGCGGCCTCGCCCGCCTCGACCGGTACATCGCCACCGACGAGGCCCGGGAGTCGGTCGAGGTGCTGCGCGAGGGCCTCGCCGGGATGGCCGAGGACGACCCGGTGCGGCCGCCCTCGCACGCGGTGCTCGGGACCATGGTCAACGCCCTGCGCGAGCACGATCCGGAGGCGTACCAGCTGGACGAGGCCGTCCACCACCTCACCCGGGCCGTCGACACCATGCGCGACGAGGACCACGGCATCCAGCGCGGCGACGTCCTCCAGCAGCTCGCCCACGCCTCCATCGCGCGGAGCGAGTTCTCCACCGACCGGGCCGAACTGGACCGGGTGATCGGCCTGCTCGACGACGCCCGGACCCGGCCCTCGGGCACCCTCTGGGCGGAGGCGCACCTGGACGGCTCCCTCGCCGCGGTGATGAGCAAACGGTTCGCGCTCACCAACTCCGCCGCCGACCTGGACGCGGCGATCCGGCACGAGCGCGCCGCGTTCCGCCGGGCCGGGCCGGACGACGTCAACCGGGTCGTCCACCTGGAGAACCTGTCCGTCAGCCTCTACCAGCGCCACCTCCTCGGCGGCGACCACCAGGACCTGGAGCTCTCCCGCCGCTACGCCGGCGAGGTGCTGACCTTCCTCACCGCCAGCGAAAACTCCAGCGAAACCTCCAGCCCAACCTCCAGCGAGTACCCGGGCGCTGGGCGGCTGCTCGGCCGGCAGCGGCCGATGCTCGAACGGATCCGGCTGATGCTGGAGTTCCAGACGGCCCAGGCGGCCCAGGACACCGCGTGGATGGGCCGGGCGGTGGCCGAACTGGAGCCGCTGGTCGCGGCGGTGCCCGAGGACGACCCGCTGCGGCTGTTGGCGCAGGGCGACCTCGGGGCGGCGATGTTCATCCACACCGTGTACACGTCCTCGTCGGCGGAACGGCTGGTGGAGGCCGTCGGCCTGATGACGGACGCGGCGGACCGGACGCCGGCCGGGCACCTGCACAAGGGAATCCTGACCATGCGGGCCGCCGGCGCGCTCGTCCTGCTCGCCGTGCAGCGGCCGTTCAACGAGCACCACGCGGCGGGCGCCCTCCGCTACCTCGACGACTTCCTCGCCGAGACCGACGCCACCACCCTGGAGGGGTCCCGCGGCATGGTGATGCGGGCGGCCCTGCTGCTGGAGCGCTACCGCCACGCGCGCCGGCCCGCCGACGTCGCCGAGGCACTGGCCGCCGCCGGGGCCGTCCGCGCGTGGATGCGGCACGGGACGCCGACCCGGGTGCTCGCGAAGGTGAGCGGGATCATCGCCGCCGCCCACCGGGAGCGGCTCGGGCCGGAGGACCGGCGGCTCGGCCGGGAGATCGGGCTGGCCGGGCTGCGCGAACTCGCCGCCGCGACCCTGCTCCAGGCGTCGGCCGGACCGGCCCTGCTGCTGGCCCGGGACGCCGCGTCCGAGGCGCTGCGGATCGCCGACTGGTGCCTCGCCGACCGGGACCACGCGGCACAGGAGGCGGCCGCCGGCTCCCCCGTCACCACCGATGAGCCGTACCTGCGGTCCGTCGTCGAGGCGCTGGAGCTGGGCCGCGGCCTGGTGCTGCACGCCTCCACCGCCACCACCGACGTCCCCGACCTGCTGCGGCTCGCCGGGCACCAGAACCTCGCCGACGCCTGGCTCACCGGCGACGGAACCGCGGACGGTCCCACGGACGGCGCCGAGCGCGGCCCCGTCGTCGGCCCCGTCGACTTCGACGCCCTGCTCGGCATGCCCGGCACCCTGCTCGCCTCCCTGCCCGACGGCGCCGACATCCCCATGCCCGACGACCTGCGCCGCCGCGCGCTCACCGCCCTCGCCGCCTCCCCGACCGGCACGGCGCTGATGTCCATGCCGTCGGTCGAGGAGATCGCCCGGAGCCTGCACGCGGCCGACGCCGACGCCCTGGTCTACCTGCTGCCGCCCTCCGGCGGACGCTGCGGCGGGGCGCTGCTGATCACCGGCGACGAGCACGGCGGCGCCGTCGACCTGCTGCCGCTCACCCTGGTCAGCACCAACGGGCTCGGCCCGCTGGACGCCTACCGCCAGGCCCACCGCGACCGCCAGGCGACCCTCGACGACGACCTGCCGCCCCGTCACCCGGAGCGGGTCGCCGCCCGGCGCCGCTGGCAGGCCACCCTCGCCGAACTCTGCGACTGGGCCGGCACCCACGTGATGCGCCCGCTGCTGCGCCACCCGGCCCTGCGCGCGGCCGCCGGCCACCGGCCGCCCGGCCGGCCGCCCCGGCTGGTGCTGGTGCCGTTCGGCGCGTTCGGCGGCGTGCCCTGGCACGCGGGGCTGCTCAGCAGCGGGCTGCGCGACGGCGGACGGCCGGTCCGGGCCGTGGAACGGGCGGTGATCTCGTACGCGGCCTCCGCCCGGCAGTTCTGCGAGGTGGTCCGGCGGCCCCGACTGCCGCTCGCCGAACGGCCGGTGATCGTCGGCGACCCGACCCGGGAGCTGATGTACGCCGAGGTCGAGGCCGAGTACCTGCACGCCGACCACTACCCGCACGGCACCCTGCTCGGCTACGTCGAGGACGCGGTGGGGGCGGGCACCCCGGCCGAGGTGCTGGCCGCCCTGCCCGCGCCCGGCCGGGCCGGGGCGTCCGTCCTCCACCTGGCCTGCCACGCGCTGCCGTCCGGGCAGTCGCCGCTCGACGCCTACCTCGCCCTCGCCCCCGACCCGGCCGCCGGGGACCGGCACGGCCGACTGCCGGTCGGCGACATCCTCCGCCAGGCCCTCGGCCGCCCACCGGGCTCCCCGGGCGGTCTGGTCGTCCTCGACGCCTGCGTCAGCGACCACACCGGCGGCGACCTCGACGAGGCGCTCACCCTCTCCAGCGCCTTCCTCGCCGCCGGGGCGACGGGCACGGTCGGCTCCCGCTGGGAGGTGGTGGACGAGATGGTGTGCGTCCTGATGTACGTCTTCCACGGCCGCCTCGCCGCCGGCGACCCGCCCGCCGAGGCGCTGCGCCGCACCCAACTGTGGGCCCTCGACCCCGACCGCGCCCTGCCGCCCGGCGCACCGCCCGAACTCGTCTCGCTGGCCCGCCGCTCCCCGGACGCCCTCGACGTCTGGGCGGCCTTCGCCTACCAGGGCAGCTGACCGGACCCGACCCTACGGAAGGGCGAGTTCCTTACGGGCCTCGGCGACCTGGCCCAGGATGCCGTGCGCCTCGGCCGTCTCCGCCAGCCCGGTCGCCTCGGCGAGCAGCGCGGCGGCGTCCGCCCGCCGGTCCTGCTGGGCGGCGAGGTGGGCGAGGCCGACCAGGTTGGCCGCCACCCCGGGCAGGAAACCGAGCTCCCACCGCAACCGGGTGGACTCCTCCAACCGCTCGCGCGCCTCCGCCAGTTCCCCGGCGATGTGGGCGGCGATGCCGAGGTGCCGCAGCGCGTAACTCATGGTGAGCAGGTCCCCGGCACGGGTGGCGAGGTCGAGCGCGCGCTCCAGCGCGGGCAGCGCGGCGGCCGCGTCGCCCCGGACGACCTGGTGGAACGCCCCGACCCAGAACAGCGCCTCACCCTCCCCCCGCCCGTCCCCGAGCCCCCGGTACAGCACCGCGGCCCGCTCGAACACCTCCAACTCCCGCGGATCCTCAACCCGCTCCGCGAGAAACCGCGCGTGCAACACCCGCCCCCGCGCCAACGCGAGCTCCGCCTCAACCCCGTCCAACCCCCGCTCCGCCCCCGCCAACCCACTACCGTCCCCGCCGAACACGGCCGTCTCGTACCGGAGTTCCGCCTGCTCGATGCGTATGTCCCTGGTCATGCACCGATCCTAGGCGCTCCGGCCCTGCCCGCGCCGCCCCCTGGACGGCCCGCAGGCCGAGCCTGCGGCGACCAGTCCGCGCTCACGGCCCTGCCCAGCCGGGCGAGCTTCGTCTTCGAGATCCTCGACGGCACGGAACCGGTTCTGAACGCCGTGGGACTGCCGGGCGACTTCCACAACTGCCCAACCCCGACACGCCGGACGGACCCCTGACGACCGCCGTCGGAACTCGGGTGCGGGAACCGCGGGTGCCGGTCGGCGCGTGATCGGGGGTGTCCCGGTACAGCCCGTCCCCGTGCACGCTTGGAGTCCCATGACCGACTACCGGACCGTCGGCTTCATCAACCTGTTCATCACCGCCGTCTCGGTGCTCGTGCCGTTGATCGGGGCCGTGGTGGCGGGTACCTTCATCCGGCGGCGGGGGCGCAACGCCCGGCTGGCGATGATCGGTTGCCTGGTGACGGCCCCGGGGCCGCTCGTCTTCGTCCTGGGGTCGGCCTTCGGCCTCGACACCGTGTTCTCGGGCCTGGAGCCGTTGATGGCGATGACCCTGCTCTCGGCGATCACGGTCCCGTTCCACCTGATCGGCCTCGCCCTGATCGTGGCCGGGGCCCTCACCGCCCCCGCTCAGCCGGCTCCTCAGTTCTACGCAGCTCCGCTCCACTGACGCGGGGCAGCGGCGTGGGTGAGGGTCAGAAGAGGGGGAGGCGGCGGGTGAAGGCGTCGGTGGCGGTGTTGGTGTCGCCGGGGACGAGGTTCTCGGCCTCGGAGGTGAAGTAGACCCAGCGGTTGCCGGCCGCCATCACGGCGCTGTAGGAGGAGCCGGTCGTCACGGTGCCCGGCAGGCCGGCCGGGAGACGGCGGACGGTGCCCTGCCGCAGGTCGCGCACGAGGACCTCGAAGTGGCGCTCCCAGCCGGTGCTGTCGGGGGTGTTCGGCACGGGCACGGCGAACAGCGCGTAGCGGCCGTCGGGGCTGAACGCGCCGGTGGAGGCGCCGAGCAGTTCGCCGGTCTCGTCGATGCTGCCGCCCGTGAGCCGTCCGGTGGCGACGTCGTGGACGTAGAACGGGTAGTGGCGCGGCTTGGTGAGCTCCGCGCGGGCCCCGGTGGCGCCCCCGGCGGGGGAGGAGCCGGGGCGGGCGGGCCGTCCGGACACGTGGTCGTCGGTGGGGGAGGCGGCCGTGCCGATTTCCCCGGCCGGGAGCAGGTTGGTGGCCTTGGAGGTGAAGCCGACCTTGCTGCCGTCGCCGCTGATCACCGGCGCGGCGGACGGGCGGTCGGCGGGCGCGCCGTCGACGCCCCGGGTGACCAGCCGGGTGGTGCCGCTCCACCGGTCGAGCAGGTAGACGTTGGCGAGCGGGTTGACCTCGCCGGGCACCAGGTCCGTCCGGCTGGACGCGAAGGCGACGTACCGGCCGTCCCAGCTGATCGACGCCAGGTAGGAGTCACGGGCGGGCTGTTCGCGCTTCGGGTCCCCGATGGTGAGGCGTTCGGTGTGGCCGGTCCAGCGGTCGCGGAGGTAGATGTCCTCGGCGGTGTTGGTGTCGCCGGGTACCAGCGCGGCGGTGGAGGTGAAGACGACGTAGCGGCCGTCGGCGCTGATCGAGCCGTCGTACGAGGAGCCGTCGGCCTGGGCGCCGGCGGCGGTGAGGCTGACCCGTTCGGTGCGGCCGGTGTGGAGGTCGCGGACGAACACGTCGGTCGCGCCGTTGGTGTCGCCGGGCACCAGGTTGGTGGCGTCGGAGCCGAGGACGGCGTACCGGCCGTCGGCGCTCAGGCCGTTGGCCCAGGACGCGCCGTCGGGCTGGGCGCCGTTCACGCCGGTGCTGACCCTGGCGGTGCCGGCGGCCCGGGCGGGTGCGGCGTCGGCGGTGCCGGCTGTACCGGCCAGGAGGCCGGCGACCAGCAGGGCGGCGGCCCCGGCGGTACGTGCGGTGGTGCGTGCGGTGGTGCTGCTCATGAGGTGTCTCCCTGCGTCGCGCCCTCGCCGCGCGCCCGGCCCTCGCCGTCGCCGCGCGGCCCGCCCCCCGGCGGCCGGCTCGGGGTCGAGCCAACCGGCTCGGGCGGGATGCCGTCAATGGCCCGGGGGAGCCTTTGACGACACATCCCGCCGTCCTCGGTCTGCCGGGATGCGCGCGAGCATCCGCTCCATCCCGCCCACCCGGCCCGACCCACCGGGTCCGTCACACGGCCTCGGGATACGGGCTGATCATGGTGTTGAAGTAGCCCTCGGGGGCCGCCTCCAGAAAGGTCGACAGGTTCTCCAGGAACGCGCGCAGCGGGGGCGTCGCGTTGTGCCGGTCCAGGTCCTCCTGCGAGCGCCACACCTCGTACAGGAAGAAGCGGCCGTCCTCCTGCTCGTGGAGGTGGTACTGCAGGTTGCCGGGCTCCTGCCGGGTGGGTTCCACGAAGGAGGAGAGGGTACGCCGGACCTCGTCCGCGTGCTGCGGCCTGGGGCGGAGGAAACCGTAGAGGGCGATGGGGTGATGAGTGTTCGTCATGACCTCAGGTTAAGATCTCACATCAATGTGAGATTCAAGAGGCTGTGAGGAGCGCCACATGAAGATCGGCGAGCTCGCCGCCGCGACGGACACCTCCGTCCGGCTCCTGCGCTATTACGAGGAACAGGGCCTCCTGGCCTCCCACCGCCTCGACAGCGGCCACCGCCGCTACGACGACGACACCCCCGCCGTGGTCCGCCGCATCCGCGCCCTCCTGGAGGCCGGACTCCCGACCCGGGTCATCCGCGACCTCCTGCCGTGCGTCCGCCAGGACGGCACACTCGCCGAATGCCAACTGGAAACCCTCCAGACCCACCTCCAGGGCCTGGACGACCGCATCTCCGCCCTCTCGGAAACCCGCACCTCCCTGTCCCGCCTCATCACCGCCACCCAGACCCACGCCCCCGCCCTCGCCTAAGCCCGCCGCCGGCATCCGGGCGGACACAGCGTCGACCCGCCGACCCGGAGGCGGGTCGGCGGGTATGGCGGAACGACGCGCGGGGGGAAGCCCTCTGAACGTCGTGGCGGAAGACGCCCGGACACCCGGGTGGATTGCCCCGCAGGTGCGGGGAGCAGCGCAGCGCCTCGCGGATCGCCCGCTCGCGCCGGGGAGCACCCCCGCGGGTACGGGGAGCAGGGCATGGGTCAAGTGGGCTTGCTGCTGGACGAGGGATCACCCCCGCGGGTGCGGGGAGCAGAGGCCCGGGACGGCGGGCGAGTATTGCTGCATGGGATCACCCCCGCGGGTGCGGGGAGCAGGGTCACTGGCTCCCCCTTGCTCACGTACTCATGGGATCACCCCCGCGGGTGCGGGGAGCAGACTCAATGAGCTGTGGGTCTATCCGGCGAGGGGCTGGGTTTCTGCAACTTCCGTAGATCCGGGCATATCGGGTCACCCCTGCAAGCAATCTAGGAACACAGCCCACCTTAGCCAACCGGAGGAGTCCGGGTCCTCCGGCTGACTATCGCGCTTGCGAGGGCCGTGCCGATGACGGAGGGTTTCCGATCCGTTGACGCTGCTGCGAGCCGGAGTGGTGCGAGGGCCAACGGCCGGCGCAGTCGGCTGTTTTGGGATCGGTTGTCAGTGGGGCCGGCTACGTTCTTGCCGAACGTCACCGGTCAGCTACGGAGTGGGGGGTGAAGTGCGTCTTGCGGCAGGAAGTGCGCCTGAACAGCCGGAGCCACTGCACGTCTTCCATCATCGAACTGGAAAGCCCGGCGGCGACTTCGGCATTGAGGAAGACGAGTACGAGGCGAGGATCAACAGCCTGGAGGAAATCAGAAGGAAACTGCCAGGCGTCCGACGGCAACCCCGAGAAGTACCAGGTGTTCCTCCTGGGAATCGGCCCCGATGCGCACAACGGCCGGGCCACTCACCGGAGTGCCGGGACAGATGGAGCACATCCGGCGCCTGCAGAAGGCAGCTGAGGACGAAGCCGACGGCGATGGCTTGGCGGTCGTCTCGTGGCTGGGTTACGAGACACCGAACTGGCTGAACAACTGGCGCCGGCCCGCCGGGCGATCCGGCGGGCCGGTGGTTTCGGGGCGGTGCTATTCCCGGCCGAGCCAGTTTCTTACGTTCTCCGCTTCGACGCCGGAGAGTTCGCCGTCCCGGAGCATGAACTCGACGTAGTGCCGGATGGCGCTCGCCTTGTGCGGGTTCGGGACCGCGAGCACCTCCATGTTGTGCTGCCCCGTCGATCCTTCGACGATGACATCACCATGAACGGACATGGTGATGAGTCCGTCCCTGGTGGGCCCGTTGATCGTCGTGGGCCTGTCGCCCGCGATGTTCCAGTTCGGCCCGAGCCGTACTCGGGCCCAGCGCAGATCGCCGCCGTAGGGCTCGTCGTGGATATCCACCCAGAGCAGGAACTCACCGGTGTCTCCGAATAGTCCGAAGCGGGTCGCCTGGGCGAACCAGGCCCGGTTGACGTCTCCGAGCGGATCGGGGCTGTCGTACTCGACCACGATGCACGCCCGTCCTCCGGCATGAACCTCGTTGCGGCGAACGCGGCAGTCGGAGGGCATGATGTCACCGTCTCCTCCAGGCCCGTCCCCGCGTCTGACCTATTGACCGTCCGGCATGCGATCAACGCGTACCGGGCCGACGCGCTCGCGCGGCCCGCCCCGCTCGCCGAGGTCGAAGCCGCGCTGGCCTACGACGCCGTGCTGCCGCCCAGCATCCGTTGCTCAGTCGTCTTCAGGTAGGTGGAAGTAGACCGTCCCCGACCGCCAAGGTCCGTGCTCGGTCATCTCTGACTCGATGACAACATCCTGGATTTCAACCGGGCCCAACGCTTCGATCGAATCGGCCAGCCTCCGCAGGAGTGCCGGCATGCTGTCGCAGCCCGGACCTGCAGGGTTGGCCTGCGAGAAGTGGTGAATGGTCCAGTACTCCGGCGTGCTCGTCATGGGCTTGATCGTAAGACCCGCCCCTGCCCGGCCGAAGTCGATTGTGGGGCGGCGCTGACGTGGTCGGGCCCCGGACAGGTCCTCAGCTTGCCCGAGTTCGGCCGCCCTCTGCGGCCGATCTCACGGCTTTGCGATTCGTGAACCAGCCTGTCGGACATCGCGATCCGCGCCAGCCTGTTGAGACGTCGGGAGCTGAGGGTTTTGCCGCGGTCGAGGGGATGTCGGTGGTGCGCTGTTGAATGTGCGCCATGACCGTTCGCGAACTGGTGTCCTTGCTGCCCGACCCCGCCGCGCTGCTCGCTCGCTGCCGGGCGGTTGCGCTGCTCGACGGCATCCTCGATGCCCACGCTCCCACTCATTCGTTCGTGCGTGACTGGCGCGAAGGTGTGGATCTGGCGTTCATGGACAACGGCTCCGGTGACCAGTACGCGATCGTGTTCGATCCGGCCGGGGTGTTCCTCTACGGGTTCGATCACGAGAGTGACGCCAGTCCGTGGCGGGAGGAGGACCGCGCGCACTGGCCCGGCCTGCTCGACGGTTTGCCCGCCTCGCTCGCTCACTACGCGGAGACACCGGAGTTCCAGTTCGACGGGTTCTTCGACGCTACGGTGTGCGCGTGGCGTGAGAACGGCTCGACCGAGTGGCGATGCGGGCCGGTGGAGTTCGCCCCTGACGAGTCGGACGGTGCCGACCGGCTGTTCGGCCTGCTCGTTGACGGACGCCCGGACGCGTACGTGAGCTTCGCCGAGGACTACTTCGAGCGCGCGGTCGACCGTGACGCGGTGGTGGCGGTCCTGGAAGGCTTCCCGCTCACCCGTCGAACGGTGGCGTCGCTTTCCTCCTCCGCGGACTTCGATGTCGTCGCCGAGCATGCTCGCAGGCTGGGCTGCAGTGCCCCGGACACATCGGAGCTCTGACCGCCAAGACGTGCGGGGAGCGAGTCGGCGCGTACGCTGGCGCGGCCGGAGAGATCTTGGAGCTGGAGGCGGCGTGTCGTTGACGTGGCTGGAGACGGAGGACGGCCCGTTCATCGTGGTTCCACGCGATGCTCTGTCGCTCTGGTCGGGAACGGACGGGGACTACGACTGGGCCTGCGGGGTGCTGGAACTCGTTGCCGGAATTTCCACCGCCGAGTGGAGGAAGCGCCCGTGCTGAATGCCACCGGCGAGCTGGTCATGTTCGACGCCGCCTACTTCGGCACCGAGGTCGGAACACTCGCGGAAAGCACTGTCCTCGAACTCTGCGCCGGCCGTTACCGGGTGGACTCGGCAAGCATCGAGCCCGACGATCTCACCTCCTTCCGCGTGCACCGTTTCGTTGAACTGTCCTGACCCGACCTTGGTGCAGAGAAGATCGAGAAGGGAACGCCGGGATCAGCCCCGCGGGTGCGGGGAGCAGGACCGTCACGGCCCCGAAGAGGTCGTGCTGACCTGATACGCCGGCATGCCGCGGCGGGGCGGGTGTCGTTGGTTGCGGCACCCGCCCAGGTGCTTCCGGCCAAGGGCGCCCTCGGGCCGGGCTCCGACCCGCTTCCTATGCGAGCTCCACGCTGAGCTGGGCGCCCAGCTCGCGGAAGCCCAGCGCGAGCGCGACCCGCCGGGATGCGGGCACCCGAGCCCGCCACTGCGGGAGCAACCCGGCCGCGAGTGCGTGCGCCACCGCCTCGGAGCCCGCCGTCCGGGCAAGGCCCCGTCCCCGCCGCTGAGGGGAGGTCAGCACGCTGACGTGGGCGGTCCGGCTGGGCCAGGACCGATATCCGGCAGCGGCGACGACCTCGCCACCCTCACGAATCACGAACGCGGGTGAGGTGATCTCGCCCAGCCCGGACTCGTCCGAGTCGTCCGCACCCGCCACGTTCTCCAGCTTCCGCAGATCAGGATGTCCTCCCGGCACCTGTTCCACCGTCAGCCCGCGAGCCGCCACCGGCCGGAACCCGTCGTCGGACACATAGGCCAGCGCCGCGGGGCCGAGGATCCGGGCCACCGGCAGCACTCCACGAACCGAAGGAGCGTCGGCGAGGGCCCCTACCGGAAGGTCGGCCAGCGCGTCGCGCACCGTCTTGGCGGTGTCCTCGCTGGGCGTGGTCACGATCGCCGAATCGCCCAGCACTACCACGCCCACCCAACCCGAGGGGCACATCCTCGACTCGGTCGACACCACCACGCTCACACCTCCCGACGGCGCGAACGACACGGGCACCGAAGCGAGTTCCTCCCACAGCCCACGGGCTCTGGCCAGCAAGGGATCTATCGACATGGAACCGATCCTGCCAGCCCGAGTGTCCGACGGACCTGCGGAATAAAGCCAACGAGGCCGTCACCCAGTTGATCAGACGACAGCGGCGCCGAGGAGGCCTACGCCGAAGGGCCCGAGTCTGGCCGCCTCGGCTCGTGGTCGGCCTGGTGAGAACCGCACATGGGTCGCATCCCCTGGATCAAGGGGCCGGCCGGGGCCCCGCTCGTGGTGGCGGAGACCGCGTACGCGGTGTTCTGAGGCGCAGCCGAAGGTGCGGAGATCCGCGTACAGGGGTCGCTCCCGGGGCGCGGGGAGGCCGAGCATGTCGATCCGGAAGAGTATGAGAGGGTCAGGAGATGTTGGGGATCAGCAGTGAGGACTGGTGCGGCATGAGGGGCGCCACAGAACGGGTCGTCAACGAAGTCGCCCAAGGACTCCGCACGTTGGAGAACGGGACAGCCTGGTTCTCACTCCTTTCCCAGGTGGAGCGGAAGGCTGTCCTACAGGAAGTCGCCGGCTACGCGATGCAGGCGCACATCACGGCCGCGGACGGGAGGGCGGGAGTGGCTCGGTCCGGCGTGAAGTCCACGGCCAATGCTTCCGTGATGATCTGTATGGATCCGCCTCGCTACGGGTTCGCGGTCCTCCCCGCCGAGGAGCATGTCAACGCGTTCCGTGTCCTCGTCTCGGCCTTTTCCGTCGCTGACACCCGGCGCAGGCAGACGTACTGCAAGGGAATCTGCGGGCACGGGTGGCACAACCTGCCCGCCCCGGGCGAGAGGTCGTAGGGAGACGTCGGGAGCTGAGTGCTTTTCCGCGGTCGAGGGGGGCGGTGGTGCGGACTGGCTGTTCGGCCGACTCCACCGACGCATCTCGGTCCCAGCCGCCCGTTGCCGTAGGCGAACGCGGCCAGGGTGAGCAGGCAGAATACGATGGCGGAGTTTTATGCGGACAGTTCAAGTTGATCATTCTCTGGTCTGATCCGTCGGTGGAGAACCTGCCCGGCAGCTCTCAGTGGGCCAGTACGGGGATTCGCACGGACCCGGGTCCACTCCGAAGGCCCCGCTGGGAATGCGGCGGTCGCACCATCCGCAAAGCAGGACAGCGCGGGCGCCTGCTGCCTCCAAGCGCTTCGCGATCTTGTCTGCGGCTTCGAACCAGGTGTCCTCCGCGACCACGACCGGGGTGGCCTCCAGCAAGAGCTTGCTGTGCCAGAGGCTCAGGCCTGCTATCGCTCGGACCGCCTGGATGACGTCCAACTTCGAAGTGCCGACCTCAGTCAGCAGCACGCTGAACTCCGGTTCCTCCATGACCACTTCCTGTCGACGCGAGACGAACAACCAGGCAAGTAAACCGTTACTGACCGGCTGAAGCACGGGGTTAACGTCGCTCGACGGTTCGTTGAGGTCGGCCAGCAGTTTCGAGGCCGTAACCATCGACCGGGCGGGCCTCAATGTCGCGGGAATTCGCATCTGGCCCGTCCGGTGATCCGCAGGAAGCGGTCGAGCGCTGGTGGTCGCCGGGGCGTCACATGTGGGCGCTGATGCGGCCGCCGGCGGTGAGGACGATGTAGGTGCCGTTGGCGACGGCTCCGGTGTCGTGTTGGTTGGCTTCCAGGGTGGCGTTGACGGCGTTGTCGAGGCCGAGGATCTGGGCGCGGTAGTGGAGTTCGCCGACCTTGGTGACCTTGGCTGTCCAGCCGCCTGCGAGTTTGAAGGTGCCCGGGCCCTGGTGGGCGCCGCCCATCCAGGAGTGGACCTGGCCGTCGATGGAGAGCACGACGAACATGTCGTTGGCGTCCAGGCCGGCGTCGGCGTTCTTGGTTTCCAGGGTGGCGAGGACGGCGCCGTTGTGGATGATCCTGGCGGTGTAGTTCTGGTTGCCGGTCGGCTGGACTTCGGCTGTGCTGCCGTCCACCAGGGGGTAGTTGCGGCCGCTTGGGGACTTCGGCGTGGCGGTGGGTGTGGAGGTGGGTGTGGCGGTGGGTGTGGCGGTGGGCGTCGCGGTGGGGGTGGTCGCGGTCGGCGTGGTTGTGGTGGGTACGGCGGTGGTGGTCGTGGTGGGTGCGGCGGCCGCGGTAGTGGCCGCCGCGGTGGCAGGGGTCTCGGGGCCGCACGCCGTGGCCAGGGGTGTGAGCAGGGCGACGGTCAGGACGGTGCCTGCCAGGGTGCGGGCGGTGGTGGTGCGGCGGGACGCCTTGCGGGGCATGGTGGTTCTCCTGAGCAGGATCGGCGGCGTTCGTGATCGAAACTAGTGCGAACAGTCGACGGAATCGGGCCGTCCGTGTCACCGGATTGCAACGCCTCGGGCAGACTTGACGCCCGGAGGGGTGGTGGGTGGTGGAGCGGACGCTGCGGGCGGTGGTGGCGGTCGGGGAGGCGGTCGTGGAGGTGGGCGTCGCGCCGGTGGGGCTGGATGTCGTGGTGGCGGGGCTGGAGGTGTTCGACCGGGCGGAGTTCGGGGCGGACCCGGGGGGTCTGGTGGTGGCCGTCGGGGTCGATCCCCGGTCGGCGGCGGCCGTCGCGCTGGTGCGGGCGGCCGGGCGGGACGGGGCGGCCGGGGTGGTGTTCCGGGAGGAGGGCGCGGGGCCGCCGAACGCGGCGTTGCGGGAGGCGGCGGCCGAGGCGGGGGTCGCGGTGCTGTTCCGGCGGAGCTGGGCGGACTGGGCGCAGCTGATCGGCACGCTGCGGGCCGGCCTGGCGGTGGCGGAGGAGGCGGAGGCCGCCAATGTGCCGCTCGGCGACCTGGACGCGCTGGCGGAGGCGCTCGCCGCGCTGGTGGGCGGCGCGGTGACGATCGAGAGCCCGGACTCCCGGGTACTCGCCTACTCCTCCAACAACCGCGACGTCGACGACATCCGCCGCTCCACCATCCTGGGCCGCCGGGTGCCGCCCGAACGGCGGGCGGCGATGCGGGAGGACGGGTTCCTCGCGCTGTTGCGGCGCAGCTCTGGGGCGCTCCACCGTCGGGCCGACGGCGTCGTCCCCGAGCGCGCGGCCGTCGCGGTGCGGGCGGGGGAGGAGGTGCTCGGCTCGCTGTGGGTGGCGCCGACCGGGGCGCCGCTGCCGCCGACCGTCGCCGAGGCGCTGCGGGCGGCGGCCCGGATCGCGGCGCCCCACCTGTTGCACGACCAGGCCCGCCGGGCCGGGCAGCGCGAGTTGGTGCTGGAGGCGGTGCGGGCGCTGTTGGAGGGGCACGGTTCGGCGGACGTCCTGGCCGCCCGCACCGGGCTGCCCCCGGCGGAGCCGTGCGCGGTGCTGGCGCTCGCGGTCGTGGAGGGGATGGAGGGGACGGAGGGAATGGAGGGGGCGGAGGGTGCCCCGGTCAGCGGCGGTCGGCTGGCGCGGTCGGCACGGGCCCGGTGCGCGCGGCGCGGCCACCCGGCGGTGGCGGTGGCCGCCGAGCGTGGTGCTCGGGTGCTGCTCGGTGGTTTGGAGAGCGATCCGGCCCGCGCTGCCGCCCGGTTGTCGCGGTTGGCGGACGCGCTCGCGCGGGAGCTGGCGGCCGAGTTCGGCCGGCCGGTGCGGATCGGTGTCGGCGAGGTGCGGCCCGCCCTGGACCTGGCGCCGGACTCCGCCCGGACGGCCGACCTGGCGCTGCGCGCCCTGCGCCTGGGCCGCTCGCCGCGTACCCAGCCGGCCGCCCGGGTCGGCGAACTGGCTGACACCGTGGCGCTGTTGAACGTCCTGGATGCACTGAAAGAACGGCTGCCCGCAGTGGACGGTTCGGTGGCGCGGCTGGTGGCGTACCGGGGCAGGCCCGGGGAGAGCGCGGTGCTGCTCGACACGCTGCGCGCCTTCCTGGAGCACGCCGGGGACGGCGCGCGGGCCGCCGCCGCCCTGGGCGTGCCCGCCAGCACCTTCCGCTACCGCAAGCAGAAGGCGGAGCGGGTCTGCGGCATCGACCTGGACGACCCGGACGCCCGGCTGCTCGCCCATCTTCAGCTGCGCCTGCTCGCCCTGGAGGCCGCCGACCGGCCCTGACCGGGACGCGAGGGTCCGGACGAGGGGAAGCGCTGCGTGGCGCGGGGATCGGGTGCCGTTTTCGTCGCCGGACGCGAACCCCGGCGCGCGGGTGCGGGCGTCCGGTCGGGTGACGCGGGGCGACGCCGGGAAATCCGCGCCGTGGGACGAAGACGCGGCCACCGGACGCCCGGCAGCCTGGTACCGAGACCGCGACCGAGACCGAGACCGCCCGACGAGACCGAGCCCGTGGAGCCGCGACACCATGACTCTCCCCCAGCCTGCCGACCCCGACCCCGACGCCGACCCCGCCGCCCGCCGTGACCTCGTGCTGCGCGAGGCCGTCCGCCGCCGGCTGCTCGACCCCGAGGACGCGCTGCTCGCCGCCTTCGTCGACCTCGACGGCGTGGCCGCGAGCGTCGCCGGACTCCGCGCCGCCTTCCCGGCCTCGCTCGACGTGCTGCACACCTTCGCCGCGAAGGCGAACTGCCTGGTCCCGCTGCTGGCCCGGCTGCGGGAGCTCGGCATGGGCTGCGAGGTGGCCAGCCCCGGCGAGTTCGCCCAGGCGCTGGCGGCCGGGTTCGAGCCGAGCCGGATCGTCCTCGACTCGCCCGCCAAGACCCGCCGGGAACTGGTCCGCGCGCTGGAGCTGGGCGTCGCCGTCAACATCGACAACTGGCAGGAGCTGGCCCGGGTCGACGAGCTGCTGCGGGCCGGTGCGTCCGCCTCCCGGATCGGCGTCCGGGTCAATCCGCAGGTCGGCGGCGGCTCGATCGGGGCGATGAGCACCGCCACCGCGACGTCCAAGTTCGGCATCGCGCTGGCCGACGAGGGGAACGCGGAGCGGCTGGTCGAGGCGTTCCGGGAACGCCCCTGGCTGACCTGGATCCATGTGCACGTCGGCTCGCAGGGCTGCCCGCTGGACCTCATGGCGGCCGGCGTCGCCCAGGCCGTGGCCTTCGCGGAGCGGGTGAACGGCGAGCTGGGGCGCCGTCAGGTGGTGGGTATCGACCTCGGAGGCGGACTGCCCGTCAACTTCGCCGACGACACCACCGCCCCCACCTTCGCCGGGTACGTCGAGCGGCTGCGGGCCCACGCCCCGGAGCTGTTCGGCGGCGGGTACCGGCTGGCCACCGAGTTCGGCCGCTCGCTGCTGGCCAAGAACGGGTTCACCGCCGCGTACGTCGAGTACACCAAGACCTCCGGCGGCCGGCGGATCGCCGTCACCCATGCCGGGGCCCAGGTGGCGACCCGCACGGTGTTCATGCCGGACGCCTGGCCGCTGCGGATCACCGCCCACCACCCCTCGGGCGCGGCCAAGGGCGGCGCGGTGGTGCCGCAGGACGTCGCCGGGCCCTGTTGCTTCGCCGGGGACCTGGTCGCCACGGGCCGTCCGCTGCCGCTGCTGGAGCCCGGCGACCTGGTCGCGCTGCTCGACACCGGCGCGTACTACGCGACCACCCACTTCCAGTACAACAGCCTGCCCGAGCCGGCCGTGCACGGCTTCGCGGTGGACGCGGCGGGCGCGGTGCACTTCGAACCGCTGCGCCGGGCGCAGGACGTCGAGGAGTTGCTCCGGCCGGTGGGCTGACGAAGCTGCCCTGCGAAGTGATGACGGTTGGTCAGAACGGCAGGCCGCGGCGGGGTTCCCGGGCGGTGGCGCGCGGGTATCACCTTGCCGCGGCCGCCGTCCCGGCCGCGGTGCAGACAGCCTCAGCGTGTCGAAGGAGGCCTCGTCATGTCCGCCCACCCCCCTGCCGAAGCCATAACCCCTGCGAATCCCGAGAGTCCGTCCCGGTTCCAGGCCCAGGACGGCCGGACCGTGCGCCGCCTGCGCCTCGGCGTCGGCGTCCTCGGGATCCTGCTGCCGATCGTCCTACCCGTCGGCAACAGCCTCACCTCCGCCCGGGTCGCCCTGCTCAGCTCGATGAGCGCGTCCTACTACACCCACATGCGCAACGTCTTCGTCGGCGGCCTCTGCGCCATCGGCGTCTTCCTCATCTGCTACCGCCACGACCGCCGGGAGGACCGGCTGAGTTCGGTGGCCGGGGTGCTGGCGATCGGGGTGGCGCTGTTCCCCACCGAGCCGCCGTCCTCCCTCGTACCGCACCCCAGTACGGTCCAGACGACCATCGGCATGCTCCATCTCGCCTGCGCGGTGGGCCTGTTCGGCGTGCTCGCGTACTTCTGCCTGCGACTGTTCGCGGACTCCCAGGCAGCGGGCGGTCGGCGCCCGGCGCAGGACTGGGTGTACCTGGTCTGCGGCTGGGTGATCGTGGCGGGTGTGCTGACCGTCGTCGTGGCCGGGGTCCTGCACCTGGCCCGGGACTGGCCGCTGACCCTGCCCTATCTCGGCGAGGCGGTCGCCGTCCTCGCCTTCGGCGCGGCCTGGCTGGTGAAGAGCGAGGCCGTCACGGCCCTCGCCCCCCGCGCCGTCCGTCCCGTCCCGACCGCCCCCGCCACTCCCTGACCCGTCCCTGTCCGCATCCGGTGGGCGGGCCCGTGGTGCGCCCACCGGTGGCAGGATGCTTGCGGTCGGTGTGGTGCCGGCCGGGGCGTGCCGCGGCGCCCGGGTCGGCCGCGGGGGAGCGGAGCCGGTCCGATGAGCCGCAGGAAGCACCAGGTCGCCGTACTCGTCCTGGAGGGGGCGAAGCCGCTGGACGTGGGCATCCCCGCGCAGGTGTTCTCCAGTCGGCCGAGCATGCCGTACACCGTCCGGGTCTGCGGTCCGGCGCCCGGTCTGGTGGCCGGTGGTGACGGCCTGTCGTACCACGTGGCGGAGGGCCTCGAAGCGGTGGAGCACGCCGACACGGTGTTCGTCCCCGGCTACCGCGATCCCGCGACCACCGCGCCGCCGGCCGCCGTCGTCGAGGCGCTGGTGGCCGCGCACGCCCGCGGCGCCCGGCTGGCGGCCATCTCGACCGGGGCGTTCGCGCTGGCCGCGACCGGGCTGCTCGACGGGAAGCGGGCGACCACCCACTGGCACTACGCCAGGGTCCTGGCGGAGCGTCATCCGCGGATCCGGGTCGACGAGAACGTGCTGTTCGTGGACGAGGGCGCGGTGCTCACCTCGGCGGGCGCGGCCTCCGGCATCGACCTGTGCCTGCACCTGGTCCGCCGCGACCACGGGGTGGGCCTGTCCAACCACGTCGCGCGCCGGCTGGTGGCCGCGCCGTACCGCAGCGGCGGCCAGGCGCAGTACGTGCCGCGCAGCGTGCCCGAGCCGTTGGGGGACCTCTTCGCCGACACCCGGGAGTGGGCGCTGGCGCACCTGGCCGAGTCGCTCACGCTGGAGGGGCTCGCCCGGCACGCGCGGGTCTCGGCGCGGACCTTCTCGCGGCGGTTCGTGGAGGACACCGGCTACACGCCCATGCAGTGGGTGCTGCGGGCGCGGGTGGACCTCGCGCGGGAGTTGCTGGAGCGGACGGACCTGGGGGTGGAGCAGATCGCCGACCGGGTCGGGCTCGGCACGGGGGCGAACCTGCGGCTGCACTTCCACCGCGTCCTCGGCACCTCGCCCACCGAGTACCGGCACACCTTCGCGGCCCGCGCCGAGACCTGAGCGGGCGCTCCGGGCAGGCGGTGAGAAGGGTCGCGCGAAGGGTGGCGAGATCCTTGCGATCGTTGGCGAAGAGTCTGGCGGGATCCTTGCGCACCATGTCGATCCAGCCCCTGTCCCCCGCATGTCGAACTTCGGATCATGGATGCGTCACCACCCGACGAACCACCCCGGACGCACACAGAGGGAGCCCTCCAATGACCCGCATCGCCATCAACGGCTTCGGACGCATCGGCCGCAACAGCCTGCGCGCCCTGGTGGAGCGCGGCAGCGAGTTGGAGGTGGTCGCCATCAACGACCTCAGCTCGGTCGACTCGCTCGCCCACCTGCTCCGCTTCGACAGCTCGCTCGGCCGCTTCCGCCACCCGGTGACGGTCGAGGGGGACGAGCTGGTCGTCGACGGCCGCCGGATCAAGGTGCTCGCCGAGCGCGACCCCGCCGCCCTGCCGTGGGCCGAGCTCGGCGTCGACCTCGTGCTGGAGGCGACCGGCCGGTTCACCTCGGCGGAGGCCGCCCGCGCCCACCTCAAGGCCGGCGCCGCGCGGGTCCTGGTGAGCGCCCCGTCCGACGGCGCGGACGTCACGCTGGCGTACGGCGTCAACACCGGGGACTACGACCCGGCCGCGCACGTGATCGTCTCCAACGCCTCCTGCACCACCAACGCGCTGGCCCCGCTGGCCTCCGTGCTGGACGCGCTGGCCGGCATCGAGCACGGCTTCATGACCACCGTGCACGCCTACACCCAGGAGCAGAACCTCCAGGACGGCCCGCACCGCGACCTGCGCCGGGCCCGCGCCGCCGGGGTCAACATCGTGCCGACCACCACCGGGGCCGCCAAGGCCATCGGCCTGGTGCTGCCGCAGCTCGACGGCAAGCTCTCGGGCGACTCGATACGGGTGCCGGTCCCGGTCGGTTCGATCGTCGAGCTGAACACCACGGTCGAGCGCGAGGTCACCCTCGACGAGGTGCTCGCCGCCTACCGCGCCGCCGCCGACGGCCCCCTCAAGGGCATCCTCGACTACGCCGACGAGCCGCTGGTCTCCGGCGACATCACCGGCGAGCCCGCCTCGTCCATCTTCGACGCGGCCCTCACCCGGGTCGACGGCAAGCACGTCAAGGTGGTGGCCTGGTACGACAACGAGTGGGGCTTCTCCAACCGGGTCATCGACACCCTGGAACTGCTCGCCCGCAGCTGACCGACCGGGGGCCCTCCGACGGGGGTCCGCCCGCCAAGGCCGCCGGGGCCGCCGGGGTTCGGATGCGGGGACGTGACAGGAATGTTGCGCCCGATGACGAATCCCCGGCGGCCCTTGAGCGTCCCCGGCCGCTGTGTGACGGTGGACGGCACGCCGAGGCAAGCCGCCAAGGACGCCGAGGAAAGAGGACACCGGTGCCGTCGCACACGAGGCCCCTGCGCAGGCTGGGATTCCTGACCATCGGGCTGTTCGACCCCGCCGACCCGGCCCAGGGGCACGAGTCGACCCTGCAACTCCTCGAACTCGGCGAGCGGTTGGGCTTCGACAGCGCCTGGGTGCGCCACCGCCACCTCCAGTACGGCATCTCCTCCCCGATCGCCGTGCTCGCGGCGGCCACCCAGCGCACCCGCCGGATCGAACTGGGCACGGCGGTCATCCCGGTCGGCTGGGAGAACCCGCTGCGCCTGGCCGAGGACCTCGCCACCACCGACCTGCTGTCCGGCGGCCGGCTCAACCCGGGCGTCAGCGTCGGCCGTCCCGGCCACTGGGAGCAGGTCTCCGGCGCGCTGTACCCGGACACCGCGGAGGCGGAGGACTTCGGCTACCAGCGGGTGAGCCGGCTGCTGGGCTTCCTGCGCGGCGAACCGGCCACCGACTTCGGCGGGGTCGAGGGCATCGAGGTGTACTCCGACCGGGTCCAGCCGGTCTCGCCCGGCCTGGCCGACCGCGTCTGGTACGGCGGCGGGAGCCTGCGCTCGGCCCGCTGGGCCGGTGAGCAGGGGCTCTCCCTGCTCACCAGCAACGTGGTCCGGGCGGAGGAGTCGGAGGACTTCGCCGAGATCCAGCGCTCGCAGATCGCCGCCTTCCGCGCGCACCACCCGCTGGGCGCCCGGGCCCGGGTCTCGCAGGGGCTGGTGGTGATCCCCACCGACAGCGCCACGCCGGAACAGCGGGCGCGCTACGAGGAGTACGTCCGCGCCCGGACACCGCGGACCGCCACCCCGCAGGGCCCGGCGCGCACCATGTTCGCCCGGGACCTGGTCGGCCCGTCCGCCGCGATCGCCGAGCAACTGTCCGCCCACGCCGGGTTCCGGGAGGTGGACGAGGTGGTCTTCGCGCTGCCGTTCACCTTCGGCCACGAGGACTACGTGCAGATCCTCACCGACATCGCGACCCATCTCGGCCCGGCGCTGGGCTGGAAACCCGCCGACCTCGGTTGAGCGGTTGAGCTGTCAGAGCTGTCAGAGTCGTCAGAGCCGCTCGGGCACCGGGTTGCCGACCGCCTCGATCGCCCGCCGGACGGGGACCTTCAGCAGCACGGCGAAGCCGATCACGAAGAACACCAGCAGCGAGATGATCGCCGAGCGGTAGCTGCCGGTGATCTGGTAGGCCAGGCCGAACACCAGCGGGCCCATCCAACTCGTGCCGCGGTCGCTGACCTTGTACACGCTGAAGTACTCGGCCTCCCGGCCCGCCGGGATCAGGTGCGAGAACAGCGAGCGGGACAGCGCCTGGCTGCCGCCGAGCACCAGGCCGATCATGCAGGCCAGGGCGTAGAACCAGGCGGGCTGGTGGGCCGGCATGAAGTAGCCGAGCGCGAGGGTGACCACCCAGCCGACCAGCGACCCCAGGATGGTGCTCTTGGCGCCGAAGCGGTGCGCGATCCGGCCGAGCAGCAGCGCGCCGCCGATCGCCACGATCTGCACCAGCAGCACGGCGGCGACCAGCGAGGTCTGATCCATGCCCAGCTCCTCGCTGCCGTAGAGCGAGGCCTGCGAGACGACGGTCTGGATGCCGTCGTTGTAGCAGAGGAAGGCGCCCAGGTAGAGCAGCGTCAGCGGGTACTGGCGCATGGCGCGCAGGGTGCGGCCGAGTTCGCGCAGACTCCCGGCGGCCGGCTGGTCGCCCTTCTCGCCCTTCACAGCCGACGCGGGCGAGCCGGGCGAGGCGAGCGCACCGGCCCGCGACGGCAGTCGCAGCATCGGCACGACGGTGAAGATCGCCCACCACAGCCCCGCCGAGGCCAGGCAGATCCGCACGGCCGTGCCCGAGGACAGCCCGAACGCGTCATGGCCCTGGAACAGCGCCAGGTTCGCGATCAGCAGCAGCCCACCGCCCGCGTACCCGTACGCCCAGCCCTTGGACGACACGGCGTCGCGCTCGTCGGGCGAGGCCAGACCGGGCAGGTAGGCGTAGGAGAGCGCGACCGACACCGCGTACGCGATGTTCGCGACCACCAGCAGGCCGCCGCCGAGCAGATAGCGGTCGCCGCCGAGGAAGAACATCCCCATCGTGGCGGTCGCGCCGACGTACGCGGCGCCGCACATCAGCTCCTTGTGCCGCCCGGTGCGGTCCGCGACCGTTCCGAGCAGCAGCATCGCGCCGACCGACAGCAGCACCGAGAACGACACCGTGTACGGGAAGAACGAGCCCGCGCGGATCGACAGGCCGAGCGGATGCACATCGCCCTTCGCGTCCGCCGCCTCCTTGGCGATCGACGTCAGGTACGGCCCGAGGAACACCGTCAGGACGGTGGCCGAGAAGGCCGCGTTGGCCCAGTCGTTGATGTACCAGCCGAACTGCGCGCGGCGCAGCGCGCGGCCGTCGTCGGTGGCGGTCGCCGGATGCTCCGGCAGGTCGGTCGCGGTGCTCATGGGGTGGTTCCTATCACCGGGCTGGAGCCGTTGCCGCCCTCGGGCCAGCAGCCGCGCTCGCGGAGGACATCGCGCAGGACGTCGATGCGATCGGCCATGATGCCATCCACCCCGAGGTCGAGGAGAGCCCTGATCCGTGTGGTGTCGTCCACAGTCCAGACGTGGACCTGCAGGCTCAGACGGTGCGCGGCACTGACGGTGCGCCGGTGCCACGCCACGGGGCGGCCCCGCGCACACCGCGTGCGCGGGGCCGCCGGCGGACGGCGGCGGACGGCGGGGGACGCCTCACCCGTCGTGCAGCGCCCACCTGCTGCTCTCGATCCGCACCGTGTCGGTGCCGGGCAGCGCGATCAGCTCGGGCTTGAACAGCGGCGGAGCGTCCATCGCCGGCTCCCAGGTCGCCAGCTTCTCGTCCTGGGGGACCTCGATCCGCCGGTTCGCGGCGAGGTCGGCGACCACCTTCAGAAGCAGCCGCACCCCGAGCGGGGCCAGGTGGTCGCGCCACAGGCTCTGCGGGGTCGAGCCCGGCGGCACCAGCAGGTGCTCCTGGGCGGCGAGCGGACCGCCGTCGGTGCGCTCGGTGAGGTGGTAGACGCTCCCGCCGGTCACCCGGTCGCCGTCCCGGATCGTCCACCGGATCGCGTCCCGGCCGCGGTGCAGCGGCAGCAGGCTCGGGTGGTAGCCGATGGTGGCGACGGCCGCCCTGGCCCTGGTCCGCCGCCCCAGGAAGGCGTGCGAGTGCGCGGCGAGGATGATGTCCACGCCGTCCGGGACGTGCATCGCCCGCAGCACCTCCGAGTCCGTCCACGGGACGTCCCGGTGGAACGCCCAGGAGCGCAACCGGTCCCAGGACATCGCGTCGCTCTCGTCGGACTTCCCCTTGCGAAGCCGGGGGGCGGCCGCGCCGACGACCTTGTGCCCCTCGTCCAGCAGGGCCTCCGCGACCTGGACCGCGAACGCCCCCTGCCCTGACATGTAGATGTTCATCCGCACTCCTGCGCTGACTGGTCGGGTGCTGGTCGGGTGTTGGTCGGCGTCAGGCCGTCGGAGTTCCCACCGCCGCGGTGAAGTGCCGCTCGACGTGGTCGAGCGCACCCTCGCGGTCCGGCGAGGAGTGGACGGTCCGCCAGCCCTTCGGCAGGTCCAGGTGGGGCCGCCACAGCGCGTACTGCCCGTCCGCGTTGGCCACCACCAGCCAGTCGCCCTCGCCGCCGTCGAAGGGGTTGCCGCTCATCGCTCGACCTCTTTCAGTCCGGAGTGATCGGGGTGGAACCGCACCGGCATCGTCGCGAAGCCGGTCAGGAAGTTGGACCGGATCCGCCGGGCCGGCCCGGTCTGCTCGAACCCGGTGGTGAAGTCCCGCAGCGCCGTGAGGAGTTCGGCGATCTCCACCTTGGCCAGGTACGAGCCGACGCAGAAGTGCGGGCCGTAGCCGAAGGCCATGTGCTTGTTCGGGGTGCGGCCGAGGTCGAACTCCCCGGGCCGGGCGAAGACCCGCTCGTCCCGGTTGCCGGAGGCGTGCCAGAGCGTCACGATCTCGCCCGGCCGCAGCCGGACGCCGTGCAGCTCGGTCTCCCGGGCGACGCTGCGCCCGAAGTGCATGGTGGGCGACGCCCAGCGCAGCACCTCGTCCACGGCGGTCCCGACCGCGACCTCGCCCCGCTTGAACCGCTGCCACTCGCCGGGCCGGGCGGCGAGGGTGTGCAGGCAGTCGATCATCGTCAGCCGACTGGTCTCGTCGCCCCCGATGATGAGGCTGTAGCAGTTGAGCACGACGTCCTCGTCGGTCAGCGGCACGCCGTCGATGGAGCTGGCGATCAGCATGCTGATCACGTCCTCGCCCGGGGCCTCCCGGCGCTCCTCGACGACGTCCATGAAGTACATCAGGATCTCGTTGCGGGCCATCTCGGAGTCGACCTCGGAGTCGACCGCGTCGACCTCGGAATCGACCCCGTCGTCGGACTCCTCGTCGGCCGACAGCGCGGCCTTGGTGAGGCTGAGCAGGTACTCGCGGTCCTCCTCGGGCACGCCGAGCAGGCTGGAGATGGTGGTCATCGGGATCCGGCTGGCGATCTCCTCCGCGAACTCGCAGCCGCCCGACTCGACGGCCTCGCGGATCCACCGCCGGGTGTTGACCCGGACCGTCCGCGCCACCTCGTCGAGCACCCGCGGCGAGAGCACCCGCTGGAGGATCTTGCGCAGCTCGTGGTGCCGGTGGCCGTCGGTGACGGCCAGCATCCGGCCGGCCGCGGCGTCGCCGCCCTCCAGCAGCGTCACGAGCACATTGCCGCGCTCGGACGTGAAGTTCACGTTGTCCCGGTAGGTGTCGATGATGTCCTCGTGGCGGGAGAGCACCCAGAACCCCCGCCGGCCCGCGGTCGGCGGGTTCCAGTGCAGCGGCGCGGAGTCCCGCAGCGCGCGCCAGTACGCGTCGAGGTCGTGCTCCGCGAAGGTCGCCGGGTCGCCGAGGTCCAGAGTGCCCACGCCGAACGGGCCGTCCGGGCCGTACACGCCGTCCAGTGCCGGTGCGTTCATGGTCACCAGTCCGTACGCCAGAAGCGGCGAGGCCGGAACGGGTAGGTGGGCAGCGGCACGCGGTGGCTGGCCTCGCCCCGGTGCAGGGCGTCGAAGTCCACCTGCCGGCCGGACACCCACGCGGCGGCCAGCTCGGCCAGCGCCGGCGCGTCCGTACCCGAGGGCAGGATCCCGTGGTCGTTGCGCGCGAAGGAGTCGGCGTCCGTCCGCGGGGCGGCGGCGGTGGTGACGGCCGGGCCGCGCGCGGTGTCGTCGGACAGCGCCGCGAGCAGCTCCGCCCGGCTGCGGACCACGACCGCCCAGCGGCGGGCCATCACCTTGCGGCCGAGGTTGAGGCTGAAGCAGACGTCGTCCAACCGCAGGCCCGGGTCGGCCTCCAGCCACGCCCTGAGCCGCGCGCGCTGCTGCGCCAGCGCCTCGTCGTCGAGGGCGGACAGGGTGGCCAGCCGCGGCCGGCCCTCCTCCTCGGGGGCGCGCCCGGCCGCCGCCGGCGCCTCCTCCAGCAGCAGGTGGGCGTTGTAGCCGCCACCGCCGATCGAGGTGATGCCCGCGCGGCGGATCCCGGCCTCCGGCTCCCAGTCGGCCGTCTCGATCTGCGGCACGAAGGGGGTGCTGGGGAAGTCGAGGTCCGGGTTGACCTCGGTCAGGTTGATCGTCGCCGGCAGCGTCCGGTGGTACAGCGCCAGCGCGGCCTTCAGCGCGCCGAAGCCGCCCGACACCACGCCGCCATGGCCGACGTTGCCCTTGACCCCGCCGATCGAGGTGGTCGCGGTCTGCTTGCCGAACGCGATGCTCGCCGCGTGCACCTCCAGTTCGTCGGTCATCGGCATGCCGAGGCCGTTGGCCTCGTACATGGAGACGGTGTCCGGGGTGACGCCGCCGACCTGCATGGCGTTGGCGATGCAGGCGCTCAGCCGCTCGGGCTGGGCCAGGCCGTACGCCATCGCGCTGACGCCGTTGTTGTTGACGGCCGAGCCCTTGACCACGGCGTAGATGTGGTCGCGGTCGGCGACGGCCCGGCCCAGCGGCTTCAGCAGCACGGTGACGACACCGCTGGACAGCGCGGTGCCGGTGCCGTTGGCGTCGAACGGGCGGCAGTGGCCGTCCTTCGACAGGACGCGGTTCTCCTCCCACAGGTGACCGCGCGGGTGCGGCAGGCGGACCATCGAGCCGCCCGCGATCGCCATGTCGGTCTGGCCGAGCAGCAGCGACTGGCAGGCCAGGTGCACCGCGTAGTGGAAGCCGGCGCAGACGGCGGCGACCGTGACGGCCTCGCCGGTGAGGCCCATGTAGTACAGCGCGTTGGAGGTCATGGTGTCCGGTGACCACGCCAGGCTGGCCTCGATCGCCTCCGGGCCGACCGACACCCGGTCCGGCGGGGAGCTGTAGAGCGCGGCGGTCTGCGGGTTGTTGGCGCCGTACATGCCGATCTCGGCGGTCAGCCGGTCCGGGTCGTAGCCGCCGTCCTCCAGCGACTCCCAGGCGCTCTCCAGGTACAGCCGGTTCTCCGGGGTCATCGCGGCCGCCATCCGGTCGCTGATGCCGAACACCGACGGGTCGAACTGGTCGTACGTGTCGAGCACTCCGCAGGCCCGCACGTAGGACGGGCTGTGGATCAGGGTCTCGTCGACGTGGATGTCGTCCTTGGCCAGGAAGGAGATGGACTCCCGGCCGTGCACCAGGTTGTCCCAGAACTGCTCCTTGGTACGGGCGCCGGGCGCCCGCAGGGACATGCCGATGACGGCCACGTCGCCCGGGTCGTAGTCCTGCTCGGGGCTGTCGCTCATGGGAAGGCTCCTGCTTCGTGTCGGGTGGGGGTGCACAGCGCTCAGCGCTCAGCGGCCGGTGCTCGGCGCTCAGCGGCCGGTGCTCAGCGCTCGGCGCTCAGCGGCCGGCGCCGCCGCGGCCGCGCAGCGGGCCCCGGCGGGCGTCGGCGCGCTCGCGGGCCGACCTGACCACCTCGGGGGTGGCGCCGCTCTCGTCGTCGAGCCAGCGGGCGAGCGAGGCGATGTCGCGGAAGCTGAACAGGTCGGGCACCCGGACGCGGCGCTCGAACCGCCGGGTCATCAGCCGGGCGAGGCGGACCAGCAGCAGCGAGTCGCCGCCCAGGTCGTAGAAGGCGGCCTGGACGTCGATGCCCGACGGTTCGAGGTCGAGCAGCTCGCCCCAGATCTCCGCCAGGGCGAGCTCGGTCGGCGTGCTCGCGGCCGTCAGGGGCCCGGAGGTGTCGGCGGCCGGCGGCTCGGGCAGCGCGTTGCGGTCGAGCTTCCCGCCCGGCCCCAGCGGCAGGGCGGGCAGCACCACCAGCGTCGCGGGCACCAGGTAGTCGGGCAGTTCGGCGGCGAGCCGGCCGGTGACGGCGCTCTGCAGCGCGGCGTCCAGCCGGGGGCCGTCCGGCGCCGCGCCGCCGCCCGCGGGCACGACGTAGCCGACCAGCCGGTTGCCCAGGACGGCGGCGGCGGCCTCCCGGACCTCGGGGCAGCCGGTCAGCCGGGCCTCCACCTCCTCCAGCTCGATCCGGTAGCCGCGCAGCTTGACCTGGTGGTCGGTGCGGCCGAGGAACCGGAGTTCGCCGCCCTCGGTGAACGCCACGAGGTCGCCGGTGCGGTACATCCGCTCGCCGTCCCGGAACGGGTCCGGCACGAAGCGCTCCGCCGTGGTGCGCGGCCGGTTGACGTAGCCGTGCGCGAGGCCGACGCCGCCGAGGTAGAGCTCGCCGGCCTCCCCGGCCGGGAGCCGCTCCAGGTTCGGGCCGAGCACGTAGACCCGGTCGGTGGCGGTCGGCGGGCCGATCGTCGGCTCGTCCGTCCCGTCCTCGGGGACCGGGCCGAAGGAGCAGAACACGGTGCCCTCGGTGGGACCGTAGGCGTTGAAGACCCGGACGGCGCCGGTCTCCCGGTAGGCCCGGTCGACCAGCTTGCGGCGCAGCGCCTCGCCGCCGAACACGATGGAGCGCACGTTCGGTGGCACCGCCCCGGCGTCGAGCAGGCCGTTCATGACCGACGGGACGACGTTCAGATGGGTGATCCGGTCGGCGTGGGGGCTCTCCGGCAGGTGGACGGCGCTCTCGACCAGGACGACGGCGCCGCCGCGACAGAGCGCGTTGAAGATCTCCATCACGGACATGTCGAAGCAGACCGAGCTGGCCGCCGCGACGCCGCTCAGGTCGCAGCCCTCCAGGACGCGGTCCATCTCGGCGAGCATCGCCACGCAGCCGGCGTGCCGGACGGCGACGCCCTTGGGCGTGCCGGTGGAGCCCGAGGTGTAGATGACGTAGGCGGTGTCCTCGGGCACCACGGCCACCGGCCTCGCGCCGGGCTCCGTCGTCACGGCCACCGGTCCCGCGCCGGACCCGGTCGGCACGGCCTCCCCGAGGACGACCACGGTCGGTCCGGGCGGGCAACTGGCCCGGGACGCGGGCGTGGTGAGCAGCAGGCGGGTCCCGCTGTCGCGGACCATGAAGGCCAGTCGGTCGGCGGGGTAGTTCGGGTCCAGCGGCAGGTAGCAGGAGCCGGCGCGCAGGGCCGCGAGGATCGCGACGAGCAGATCGGGGGTGCGCTCGACGCAGATGCCGACCGGGACGCCGGGGCCGGCGCCGTCGGCGACCAGCCGCTCGGCCAACTCCTGGGAGCGCGCGTTCAGTTCGCCGTAGGTCACGGCGCCGGACGCGGAGAGGACGGCGGTCGCCTCGGGGTTCTTGACCGCCTGCGCGAGGAACTCGGAGTGCAGGGTCTCGGTCACCGGCCCGTCCCCTCGGGGAGGCCGGCCGGTGCGATCGCGCCGAGGGCCAGCTCGGGGCGGGCGATCGAGTCGAAGAGCACGGTGCGGTACAGCGCGAGCAGTGCCGTCACGGTCTGCCTTTCCAGGTAGCTCGGTTTGAACTGGACGTGGCCGGCCACCTCGCCGTCGATGTCGGCCATGGAGATCTCAAGGTCGAACTTGGCGAGGTGCCGGCGCACCTGAAGCGGTTCGAGCGGGAGCGCGCCGTCCGGTGCGAGCGTGTCGCCGACGCCGTGGAAGAGCTTCACCGAGCGGGGGAACGCGTCCGAGGACAGCCAGTTGACCACCACGTCGAACCAGGGGGAGCGGCCCTCGACGCGCGGCGGCTTCAGCTGGGACGCCAGCAGGTCGAGGGGGTAGTTCATGTGCTCCAGCAGGCCGAGCGAGAAGGCGTGGACCTCGCGCAGCAGCTCGCGGAAGCTGCGGTCGCCGGCCGGATTGGCCCGGACCAGCACCGTGTTGAGGTAGTAGCCGACGGCCGACTCCCAACCGGGCTCGGACCGTTGGGCGATCGCGGTGGCCAGCACCGAATCCTCCGTCCCGACCGCCCGGTTGAGCGTGGCGAAGAACCCGGCCAGCACGACGGTGCTGACCGACACGCCCTCACGCACCGCGAACTCCCGCAGCAGGCGCGTCTCCTCGGCGCTCCAGCGGAACGCGAGGTCGCGGCCCTCGTAGGTGACGCCCGGCGGCCGCTCCTTGCTGGACAGGTCGAGGTGGGCCGGCGGGTCGGCCAGCTTCTCCGACCACCAGTCCAGGGCCGCCTCGGCCGCCGGCCCGGCCAGCCACTCCCGCTCCCAGGCCACGAACTCCGTGTACGGGGCGGCCGGCGCGCGGCCGGCCGGGTCGGCGCCCTCGTAGAACTCCTGGATCTCGCGGATCATGACGTCGGCCGAGGCCGCGTCCGAGGCGATGTGGTGGACGAGCACCAGCAGGTAGTGCTCGGCCGGACCGCGCCGCAGCAGGACGATCCGCACCAGCGGCCCGTTGTCCATGTCGAGCGGCCGGTGCCCGTGGCGGGCGAGTGCCTCGCGGGCCTGCTCGTCGTCCAGGCCGGAGGTGTCCGCCACGACGAACTCGTACACGGGCTCGTCCAGGACGACCTGGTAGGGGTGGCCGCCCGCCTCCACGAAGAGGGTGCGCAGGGCGGGGTGCCGGTCCAGCACGGCCCGGACGGCGCGCTCCAGCGCCTCCTCGTCGACCGCCGCGCGGATCCGGGCGGTCACCATGAAGTTGTAGGGCACGGCGTCCGGGGCGACCATCTGCATGAACCAGAGCGAGGCCTGGCCGTGCGAGGCGGGCGCGAGGGCGAGGCCGAGACCGTCGGCGCGCAGCTGCTCCAGGGCCGGTGCGTCGGTGGCCTCCAGCAGTCCGCGCGCGTCCAGCTCCTCCACCAGCTCCTCGGCGTCCAGCTCGGACAGGCCGTCGAGGAACGTCCGGTCGGCGGTGGCCGGGGCCGCCGCCACGGGAGCGGGTGCGGGTACGGTTGCCGGGGCGGGCGGGCCGTCGACGATCCCGGTGAAGTGGTCCACCACCGCGGCGATGGACCGGCCGTCCAGGAACACCACCGGCGACACCCGGTGCCCGAACAGCGACTGCATCCGGTTGACCAGCCGGATCGCCAGCATCGAGTCGAGGCCGAAGTCCCGCAGCCCGGCGTCCGCGTCGAACCGGCTCACCGGCAGGCCCAGCGCGTCGGCGAGCTCGGCGAGGACGAGCTCCGCCACCGGCCGGGGCGCCTGCGCCGCCGGGGTCTCCACCGGCCGGGCCTCGGCCACGGCGACGGCCGCCGTCTCGACCATGGCGCCGGTGGCGGCCGGGAGGGAGGCGGGGGCGCGGTGGGGTTCGGTGTCGATCCAGTACCGGTCCTTCTGCCACTGGACGAGCGGCGTCTCCACCAGCTCGACGTCGTCGGCGAACAGCGGATCGAAGGTCAGCGGGACGCCCCGGACGTACAGCGAGGCGACGGCGCCCAGCAGACAGCGGACGTCGCTCTCCTCCCGCCGCAGCGAGTTGACGGCGTGCACCCGGGCGCCCCGGGTCAGCGCGATCTCCTCGACCGCGCCGCGCAGCGTCTCGTGCGGGCCGATCTCGACGAAGGTGCCGACCCCCTGGTCGACCAGCGCGCCGACGGTCTCGGCGAACCGGACCTGGTTGCGCAGGTTGTGCACCCAGTAGTCGACGTCGGCGACCGGGTTCACCGCGCCGGCCAGCGCCGTGGAGTGGAAGTCGAACTCGGGCGTCAGCGGGGTGATGCCCTCGACGGCCTCGCGCAGCGGCCGGATCAGCGGGTCCATCCCGGGGCTGTGCACCGGCCGTTCGACCCGGATCCGGCGCACCGACACGCCGTCCCGCCGGAGCTCGGCCTCCAGGGCGTCGACCGCCTCGGGCGAGCCGGAGACCGCCGCGCTGGTGGGGCTGTTGACCACCGCGATCGCCGCGTGCGCGGCGTACGGGGCGAGCCGCGGCAGCAGCTCCTCCTCCGGGAGGTCGACCGAGATCATGGCGCCCGGGGCGGCCCGGCGCTCCAGCAGGTGCGAGCGGGCGACCACCACCCGGGCGGCGTCCTCCAGCGACAGCGCGCCGGCGACGCAGGCGGCCGCGACCTCGCCCAGGCTGTGGCCGACCACGGCGGCCGGCCGGATGCCGAGGCCGAGCCAGACCTTCGCCAGCGAGACCTGCAGGGCGAACAGCACCGGCTGCTGGAAGTCCATCTCCTCGTACCTGGCCCGCTCGGCCGGGGCGGCGAGCTGGTCGAGCACCGAACAGCCGCCGGCCGCGCGCACGGCGGCGTCGCAGGCCCGCATCCAGGAGCGGAACCCGGCGTGCGAGCGCAGGAGTTCACGGCCCATGCCGACCCACTGGGTGCCGCCGCCGGAGAACACCAGCGCCACCCGCCGGTCGGCGGTGCCGGAGACGGTGCCCGTCACCACCTCGGGGTGCGAGGGACCGGCGGCCTGGCCGGCGGCGACCCGGGCGAGTCCGTCCAGGACGTCCTGCCGGGTGCGGGCGAACAGCGCGATCCGGTGGTTGTGGTGGCTGCGCCGGGCGGAGAGCGTGTACGCGAGGTCGGAGACCCGCAGGTCCGCGTTCCGTTCGACGTGGTTGGACAGCTCGCGGCAGGTGTCGGCCAGCGCGCCGGCCGTCCGGGCCGAGACGGGGACGAGGTGCAGCTGCCCGTCGGCCTCGGCCTCAATACTGTGGCTCGGCGCGAGGTGGCGCCCGCGGTCGCCCGCGAGGAACGGGTGGGCCGCCACCGGCAGCCCGGCGGCGTACAGGGCGCCGAGCGAGCCGAGCAGGGTCGAGGCCTCGTCGGCGCCGCGCCGGAGCGAGGGCAGGGTGGTGGCCGCCGGCAGGATCTCCGACACCGACTTGAGCAGGACGGGGTGCGGGCTGAGCTCGATCACCGCGTCGACCTCGTGCTCGTCGCGCAGGGTGGTCAGGGCGTCGACCACCCGGATCTCCCGGCGCAGGTTGGCCGCCCAGTACTCCGGCCCGAGCTCCGCGCCGTTGATGCGCTCGCCGGTGACCGTGGAGATCATCGGGATGCGGGCGGTCCGCGGCCGAAGGCCTTCGAGTTCGGCCTTCAGCGGGGCGAGCACGTGGTCGACCAGCGCGGAGTGCGGGGCGTGGCCCATCCGCACCCGGTGGTTGGTGACCTCCGCCTCGGTCAGCCGCCGGACCAGGTCGTCGACCTCCGGCGGAGTGCCGGTCACCAGGGTGGAGTTCAGACCGTTGAAGCCGGAGACGGTGAGCCCGCCGGTCAGGTACGGCCGGACTTCGTCCGCGGCGGTCATCACCACGAGGCCCTCGCCGCGGCCCACGGCCAGCTGCTGGAGGAGCCGGCCGTGGTGGGCGGCCAGCCGGGAGGCGTCCTCGAAGTCGAGCGCGCCGGCGATGTGGGAGGCGGCGAACTCGCCGACGCTCTGGCCCAGTACGACGTCCGGCTCCACGCCCAGCGAGCGCCAGGCCTCGGCCAGCGCGACCTGGATCGAGAACAGCAGCGGCTGGAAGACGTCCATGTCGTCGAGCCGGCCGTCGGGGGAGAGCAGCTGGTCGACCAGGGAGAAGCCCAGCAGCTCCCGCATCCGCCGGTCGGACCGCATCATGGACCGGCGGAACACGGGCAGGCCGGCCAGCAGTTGCCGGCCCATGCCCACCCACTGCGAGCCGTTGCCGGAGAACAGGAAGGCCACCCGGGGCCGGCGGCCGGTCGTCTCGCCGACGCTCAGCCCGGCGGCGCTCGCACCGGTGGCGAAGGCGTCGAGCCGGCCCCGGAGTTCGGCCATGTCGCGTGCGGTGGCCGCGAGCCGGAACGCGCCGTCGCCGGGCGTCCGGGCGCAGAGCGCGCGCAGCTCGGTGCCGTCCCGCAGCTCCCGGGCCCGCTCGGCCAGCGCCTCCCGGGAGTCCGCGGCCAGCAGCAGCAGTGAGCTCTCCGGGCGGGGCAGCTCCTCCACGGCGACGTGACAGATCGCGCCGCCGAACCCGAACGAGCTGACGCCGCCCCGGCGGGCGTCCGAGCGCCGCGGCCACGGCGTCAGCCGGTCCTGGACGGTGAGGTTGTACTCGTCGAACATGATCTGCGGGTTCGGCGCGCTGTAGTGCAGGCTCGGCGGCAGCACGCCGTTGCGCATCGACATCGCGAGCTTGACCAGGCCGACGATGCCGGCCGCCGCCTCCAGGTGCCCGACGTTGGACTTGACCGAACCGAGCCGCAGCGGCTCCGTGCGGTCGCCGCCGCCGAGCACGGCGCCGATGGCGTTGGCCTCGATCGGGTCGCCGAGCGGCGTCGCCGAACCGTGGGCCTCGATGTAGTCGACCAGGTGCGGCGCGATGCCCGCCCGCCGGTACGCGGTGCGGAGCATCTTCTCCTGTGCCTGCGGGTTCGGCGCGGTCATGCCGTTGCTCAGCCCGTCGTTGTTGGAGGAGCTGCCCTTGATCAGGCAGTACACCGGCAGGTCGCGCTCCAGCGCCACGCTCAGCGGGGCGAGCACGACGACGCCGGCGCCCTCGCCGCGGACGTAGCCGTTGGCGCGGGCGTCGAAGGACTTGCAGCGGCCGTCCGGGGCGAGGGCGCCCATCGCGTCCATGGCGGTGTAGTAGTCGGAGACGAAGCTCAGGTTCACTCCGCCGGCCAGCACCAGGTCGCTCTCGCCCAGCCAGATCGACTGGCAGCCGACGTGCACCGAGACCAGCGAACCGGCGCAGGCCGCGTCGATGGCCATGCTCGGGCCCTGCAGGCCGAGGATGTAGGAGACGCGGTTGGCGATGATGCCGTCGTGCATGCCGGTCGCGGTGTGCGGGGTGATCTGGACGTCGGGCCCGCGGTAGTGCGCCAGCGCGGCGTAGTCGCCCCAACAGGAGGCCATGAACACGCCGGTGTCGCTGCCGACCAGGCCGTGCGGGGCGATGCCGGCGTCCTCCAGCGCCTCCCAGCACAGCTCCAGGACCAGGCGCTGCTGAGGGTCCATCTGGACGGCCTCGCGGGGCGAGATGCCGAAGAACAGCGGGTCGAACTGGTCGATGCCGTCGATGAATCCGCCCCAGCGCACCCGGTCGTTGAGCAGCGCCCGGCGGGCGGCCGGCACCGGTCCGACGGCGTCGCCGCCCTCGACCAGCAGCCGCCAGAACGCGGCCGGGTCGGGACCGCCGGGGAACCGGCAGCCGATGCCCACGATCGCGACCGGCTCGTTGGAGGGCGCGCGCCGCTCGGCGCCCTGGGCGGGCGGGGGCTCCGCGGCCCGCGGACCGTCGACCAGCGCCCGGGCCAGCCCGTCGACGGTCGGGTACTGCCACATCCAGGTGGCCGGGACCCGCCAGCCGAGGAACTCGGACAGCGAGGCGGCGAGGGTCACCGACTGCACCGATTCCAGTCCGTACTGGTGCATCGGCGCCCGGCGGTCCACGCTGCCCGCGGGGACGTTCAGCAGCTCGGCGAAACGGGACAGCAGGAACTCGGTGATGGTGGAGATGTCTCGCGCTGCGCGCTCTTGAGGCATGGCGACTCCCTCGGCAGGGCGGTGGGAAGGGGGTGGGGCTTCCTCGGCGACCGGAGGCAGGGGGTCGGCGGGGCCCGGGGACCGGTGGGGTGCGGGGAGGTGCGGGGTGGGGAGGTGCAGCGAGGTGCGGGGTTGGGGCCCGGAGGGTCAGTGCCCGGTTGGG
>NZ_JBHSOF010000019.1:0-131520 GCF_042656005.1 Kitasatospora misakiensis
ACAGCGCCAAAAGCGCCCTCATCACCCTCGTCGAACACGCCCTCCTCGCCCGGCTGCGGTGACCCGGGCGCGCCGTTCGACGGCGCACGGCCGGACCGCCCGCGGGCGAACGGCGCGGCCCACGGACCCTCCGGTCCACGGGCCGCGCCGCCCTGTTACCACGGGCGCCGTCCGGCCCTACGCGGCGTCCGGCTCCAGGCCGGCCCGCAGCAGGCCGTAGGTGTAGGCGTCCTCCAGGCCCAGCCAGGAGGCCGCCACCACGTTGTCGGCCACCCCGACCGTCGACCAGGTCGCGGTGCCGTCGGTGGTCTCGATGAGCACCCGGGTCTTGGACCCGGTGCCGTGCTGGCCCTCCAGGATGCGCACCTTGTAGTCCACCAGCTCCAGCTTGGCGAGCTGCGGGTAGATCCGCTCCAGCGCGGTGCGCAGGGCCTTGTCCAGCGCGTCCACCGGACCGTTGCCCTCGCCGGTGGCCAGCATCCGCTCGCCCTTGGCCCAGAGCTTGACCGTCGCCTCGTTGCCCGCGGCGCCGCCCGGGCCCTGCTCGCTGATGGTGCGCCAGGACTCCAGGGTGAAGTAGCGCTCGCGGCGGCCGCGCACCTCGTCGCGGAGCAGCAGCTCGAAGGAGGCGTCCGCGGACTCGTAGGTGTAGCCGAGGCTCTCCTGCTCCTTGACCCGGGCGACCACCCGACCGGCGAGGTCCCGGTCGGTGGAGAGGTCGTACCCGAGCTCCTTGCCCTTGAGCTCCACGGAGGCGCGGCCGGCCATGTCAGAGACCAGCATCCGCATGGTGTTGCCGACCGTCTCCGGGTCGATGTGCTGGTAGAGGTCCGGGTCGACCTTGATCGCCGAGGCGTGCAGGCCGGCCTTGTGGGCGAAGGCCGAGAAGCCGACGTAGGGCTGGTGGGTGGACGGCGCGAGGTTGACCAGCTCGGCGATCGCGTGGGAGATCCGGGTCATCTCGGCGAGGCTGCCGGGCGGCAGCACCCGGCGGTCGTACTTGAGCTCCAGCGCGCCGACCACCGGGAAGAGGTTGGCGTTGCCGACCCGCTCGCCGTAGCCGTTGGCGGTGCACTGGACGTGGGTGGCGCCGGCCTCGACCGCGGCCAGGGTGTTGGCGACGGCGCAGCCGGTGTCGTCCTGGGCGTGGATGCCCAGCCGGGCGCCGGTCTCGGCGAGGACGTCGGCGACGGTCTCGCGCACCCCGGACGGCAGCATCCCGCCGTTGGTGTCGCAGAGCACCACCACCTCGGCGCCCGCCTCGTGGGCGGTGCGGACCACGGCGAGGGCGTACTCCCGGTTGGCCCGGTAGCCGTCGAAGAAGTGCTCGCAGTCGATGAAGACCCGGCGGTCCCGGGAGCGCAGGTACGCGACGCTGTCCCGGACCATCTCCAGGTTCTCCTCCAGCGTGGTGCGCAGCGCCAGCTCGACGTGGCGGTCGTGGGACTTGGCGACCAGGGTGATCACGGGCGCGCCGGAGTTGACCAGGGCGGCGAGCTGCGGGTCCTCGGCGGCGCTGCCGCCGGCCCGGCGGGTGGCCCCGAAGGCGACCAGCCGGGCGTGCCGGAAGTCCAGCTCGGCGGCGGCCCGGGCGAAGAACTCGGTGTCCCGCGGGTTGGCGCCGGGCCAGCCGCCCTCGATGAAGCCGACGCCGAACTCGTCCAGGTGCCGGGCGATGGCCAGCTTGTCGGCCACCGTGAGGTTGATGCCCTCGCGCTGGGCGCCGTCGCGCAGGGTGGTGTCGAAGACGTGGAACGCGTCGTCGGGGAGGTTGCTCGCCTGGGTCATGACCCTGGGTCTCCGTTCCGGAGGTCGGTTGCTGCTCTGCCGGTTCTGGTTCCGGCTCCACTGTCCAGCATCCCGCGCGCTGCCCGGTGTCCCTCGACCCCTTGTGGGGGCTCCGGCCGGTCCGGGGAAACAAAAAGACCCCTCGCGGATGCGAGAGGTCTGCGCGCGGGTCTGGACGCTGGTGGTCGCCCCGCATCGGTGGTGCGGGAGCGGTCACTGCGGACCGGCGCGCCTGCTGCCAATAATCAGCGAAAGCGAGGACACATCGGAAGTCTGGCACACCCACCCACCATGCGACCCACCCGTCTCGCGATCCGGGACGGGTGGGCCGGTGGGGCGGGCCGATCAGACGATCTTGTGCATCCAGCCGTGGGTGTCGGGGTGCTGGCCGCCCTGGAGGGCCAGCAGGGTGCGGCGCAGCTCCATGGTGATCGGGCCGGGCTCGCCGGTGCCGACCGTCCAGTCGCCGCCGTTGGACTTCACCGAGCCGACCGGGGTGATCGCGGCGGCGGTGCCGCAGGCGAAGACCTCGGTGAGGGTGCCGTCGGCGTTGCCCTGCTTCCACTCCTCGGTGGAGATCCTCCGCTCCTCGACCGCGTAGCCGAGGTCGGCGGCCACCGTCAGCAGCGAGTCACGGGTGATGCCTGGCAGCAGCGCGCCGGACAGCTCCGGGGTGACGACCTTGGCGTCCGCACCCTCGCCGAAGACGAAGTAGAGGTTCATACCGCCCATCTCCTCGATCCACCGGTGCTCGGCGGCGTCGAGCCAGACGACCTGGTCGCAGCCCTTCGCGGCGGCCTCGGCCTGGGCGACCAGGGAGGCGGCGTAGTTGCCGGCGCACTTGGCGGCACCGGTGCCGCCCGGCGCGGCGCGGACGTAGTCCTCGGAGAGCCAGACCGAGACCGGCTTGACGCCGCCCGGGAAGTAGGCGCCGGCCGGCGAGGCGATGATCATGAAGAGGTAGGAGTTGGCGGGGCGGACACCCAGGCCGACCTCGGTGGCGAACATGAACGGACGCAGGTAGAGGCTCTGCTCCGGCTCGTTCGGGACCCAGGCCTGCTCCTGCTGGACCAGCAGCTCGACGGCCTCGACGAAGGTCTCGACCGGCAGCTCCGGCATCCCCAGCCGGCGGGCCGAGGCCTGGAACCGGGCCGCGTTGGCCTCCGGGCGGAAGGTCGCGATCGAGCCGTCGGCCTGGCGGTAGGCCTTGAGGCCCTCGAAGATCGCCTGGCCGTAGTGCAGGGTCATGTTGGCCGGGTCCATCTCGATGGGCGCGTAGGGCGTCAGCTGGGCGTCGTGCCAGCCCCGGCCCTCGGTCCAGCGGACGGTGACCATGTGGTCGGTGAACACTCGCCCGAAGCCCGGGTTGGCCAGCCGGGCCTCGCGCTCCGCCTGGGGAAGCGGGTGGGCGGAGGGCTTGAGGTCGAACGTGATGGGCGCCTGGGTGGGCGTGCTCATGGCTGTCTGTCCTTCACCGTGGGGTTGGTCTGGGCCGCCTCCGCCGGTGAACGTCTCGGCCTCTCACTCCGAAACGGACGTACGACGACACGGCCCACTGTCGATACTCGCATCCAGAGGGCCGTGCCGAACAGTCGCGGGCTCCTTGGGGAACCGCAAGCTGCCGTTATGGGGTCCGGCCCACCGGGGCCGGAACACCGTCTGTCGGGGTTCCGGCCTCCTAGGCGGATACTCGGGCGGCGAGCGCGTCGCCGACCTGGGCGGTGGTGCGGGTCCCGGTCCGCTCGGTGAGGTCCGCGGTGACCGCGGCCTCGATCCGGGCGGCCTCGGCGGCGTACCCGAGGTGGTCGAGGAGCATGGCGACGGACAGCACGGTGGCGGTCGGGTCGGCCTTGCCCTGGCCGGCGATGTCCGGCGCCGAGCCGTGCACCGGCTCGAACATCGACGGGAACGCGCCGCTCGGGTTGATGTTGCCGCTGGCGGCCAGGCCGATCCCGCCGGTGACGGCGGCGGCCAGGTCGGTCAGGATGTCGCCGAACAGGTTGTCGGTCACGATGACGTCGAACCGCTCGGGCTGGGTGACGAAGAAGATGGTCGCCGCGTCGACGTGCAGGTAGTCGGTGGTGACCTCGGGGAACTCGGTGCCGACCTGCTCGAAGATCCGGGTCCACAGGTGGCCGGCGTGCACCAGCACGTTGTTCTTGTGCACCAGGGTGAGCTTCTTGCGCGGGCGCGCCTGCGCCCGGCGGTAGGCGTCGCGGACCACGCGCTCGATGCCGTACGCGGTGTTGAGGCTGACCTCGGTGGCCACCTCCTGCTCGGTGCCGGTGCGCAGCGAGCCGCCGTTGCCGACGTACGGGCCCTCGGTGCCCTCGCGGACGACCACGAAGTCGATCTCCGGCTCACCCGCCAGCGGGGACTTCACCCCGGGGAAGAGCCGGCCCGGCCGGAGGTTGATGTGGTGGTCGAAGGCGAACCGCAGCTTCAGCAGGAGCCCGCGCTCCAGCACCCCGGACGGCACGCTCGGGTCGCCGATGGCGCCGAGCAGGATCGCGTCGTGGGCCTTGAGCTCCGCCAGGACGTCGTCCGGGAGCGTCTCACCGGTGCGGTGGTACCGCCGGGCGCCGAGGTCGAACTCGGTGCTCTCCAGCTTCACATCGGCGGGAAGGACCGCACCCAGCACCTTGAGACCCTCGGCCACCACTTCCTGGCCGATTCCGTCACCGGGGACGACTGCGAGACGAATCGTGCGAGACATGCTCGGAGGCTACTCCGGTGTCCCAGAGCCTGACATCTCACGTCCACCATCCGGACAGCGGCCCCGAGCGGAACCGGTCAGGTGAGGTCGATGTCGACCGGGAAGGGGCGGTCCAGCTTGAGCTGCTTGTGGTGGATGCCGGTCAGCCCGTAGAGCCGCGTCGCCGGGTCGATCTCGTAGGTGTGGACGATGGCCAGCCCCTGCTCGTCCCTCTCCACCCGCCAGAAGTGCGCGATGCCGGCCGCCGCGTACTTGCGCGGCTTGACCTCGCGGTCACGCGCCCGGGACTCCTCGGAGACGATCTCGACGGCGAGCAGGACGTCCTGCGCGTCGCAGTAGGTGCCCTCGGGACCGGTGTCCGCGTGCTCGCTCACGACGGTGAGGTCGGGCTCGGGGCGATTGCGCGCGTCCAGCCGGATCGTCATCTCCCGCCACGCCTGCCAACCGTCCGGGACGGCTGCCTCCAACGCCCGTTCCAGCTTCCGGAGCATGCGCATGTGGAAGAGGGTCTGCGGACTCACGAAGATCAGGCTCCCGTCGAGCAGCTCGGTGTGCGGCGGGAGATCCGGCAGCCGGTCGAGATCCTCGGCCGTGTACCCCTCGGCCGGGGGAATGATCCAATCGGGGTACGGCGCGACGCTCATGGTTCCTCCCATACGGGCATCCTCGTGGCTGTTCTCAGGCTACTCGGACCATCCTCCCGGCACTTCACCCTTTCGAGGGGGCGCCCGGAATCAATCGCGCGCCCCCTCGGGGTGGGTCAGGGGAGGGTCAGGATCTGGCTGTGGTGGGCGGCCGGGTTGAGGTGGTGGAGGAGGAGGACGCGGGAGCGGTCGCCGTCGGTGCGGCGGATGTCGAGGACGGTGGCGGGGTGGACGGGGGCGGCCAGGGCGGTGGGACCGCCGGGGCCGGTGCGGATGTCGACGGCGGGGTGCAGGACGTCGACGGCGAGGGTGGGGCGGGTGCCGCGCAGGCCGATCGCGGAGAAGGCCTCGGCCGGGTCGGGCCGGCCGGCTCCGGCGAGGCCGGTCCACAGGGCGTAGCGGACCGTGCTGTGCCCGGCGCGGACGCCCGGGAGCACGGACAGCCGGACCGGCAGGACCACCGTGTCGGAGTCCAGCAGGGCGGTGTCGGTGTCGCCCCAGCGGGCGTTCAGCGGCTGGACGTCCAGTTCGGCACCGGTGCGGGCGTCCAGGGTCCGGGCCACCAGGACGTCGCTGCCGCGCATCCGGTCGGCCTTGACCACCACGTCGGTGGCGCCGTCCCCGTCGGTGTCCAGGGCGGCCCGGACGCCGAACAGGGCGACCGGGGTGGCGGCCGGCGCCCACACCTGCGCGCCGAGGTAGAGCCGGGCCTCGGCGAGCGGGTCGCCGGCGACGGCCGGCGCGTCGGTGGCGGCGCCGGCGGCCCGCAGATTGGCGGCCCGGTCGCCGGGGCGTTCGACGCAGACGTCCTGGAGGTGCTCGGCCTCCTCGCTGCTGCCCTCGGGGACGAAGCCCGCGCCGGGGCCGACCGCCGCCCCGCTGTTCGGCGGGCAGTCCGCCCAGCGGGCGCCCTCCCCGCCGAGCGCGAAGGCGCTGAGCAGGCCGGGGGCGCCGCCGGGCGCGTCGGTGCCGGTGAGGGCGACCAGCGCGCCGGCCCGGGTGGTGCGGACCGGGTTGGTGGCGGTCAGCTCACTGGCCGGGCGCGGGGCGGCGAACAGCGGCACCCGCAGGCCGGGGGCGGCCGGGTCGTCGGGGGTGAGCAGCAGCCGGCCGGAGAGCTCGCCCCGGTAGCTGCGGGCCCGGCCGCCCTGGAGGGTGGCGATCGTCGGGTCGGGGGCGCGGCCGAGCTCGCCGGGGGCGCTCAGGGTGACCCGGACCCGCGCGGTGCCGCCGGGCGGGACCTCGATCCGGTCGGGTGCGAGCTCGAAGCGGGCGCCGGGGAGCTCGGTGGCGGCCGCGTAGCCGGTCCGGTAGGCGGCCGGGGCGGCGGAGAGGTTGCGTACCTCGACCTCGCGCACCAGGGCGAGTGGTCCGGTGACGGCGACCGGGCCGAAGGAGACGCCGACGGCGCCCTCGACCGCGCCCTCCCCCGCCGCGTAGGCGACGGCCGGGGTGCGGACGGCCCGGTCGACGGCGGCCCGGCCGGCGCCGGTGCGCTCGGGCCCGTAGACCGGGCCGGTGCCGCCGTCGCCGAGCCAGGTGTCCCCGGCGGTGTTCATCAGCGCGGCCTTGAGCTGTTCCACCGTCCAGTCGGGGTGGGCGGCGCGGACCAGCGCGGCCAGCCCGGCGGTGTGCGGGGTGGCCATCGAGGTGCCGTCCTCGCGCTGGCCGCCGGTGCCGCTGCCGACCCGGGCGGACCAGATGGTCTCGCCGGGGGCGGCGAGGTCGGGCTTGACCACGCCCGGCACGCCGATGCCGCGCGAGGTGAAGTCGGTGAGGGTGTCGAGCCGCTGCGGCTGGTCCTGGGCGACGACGCCGTGCAGCGGGTTGCCGGGCGCGGCGAGGCGGACCCGGACCGGGCCGGCGGCGGCGCCCGCGCGGAGCCGTTCGCCGTCGGCGCGGCCGAGCAGGGCGAGCGGGACGCGGTCGTTCCCGGCGATCTCGGCGAGGTGGTCGTCGTCGGCGGCGAGCAGGGCGCCGAGCGCGCCGGCCTCGGCGACGTGGTCGGCGCGCGGGCCGGAGCCGCAGGCCCGCTCGGATTCGCGGGTGCTCCAGGCGAGCACGGCGATCCGGCCGGCGAGCCGCTGCCGGTCGGCCTCGGAGAAGGCCGCGCAGCCGTCCCGCTGGTCGGCGGGCAGGGCGAGTTCCCCGGTCACGTCGGCGGTGGACCAGTCCTGGTAGCGGGCGCTCCAGTGGGCCGGTACGACCCCGGCGAGCGGCTGCGGGTCGAGCACGGTGAGGCCGTCGGCGTCGCTGTGCGGGTCGACGGAGGCCGCGACGGAGACGGCCCGGGCGGCGGTGCCGGGGCTGCCACCGATGGCGTACACGTCGCCCTCGTTGCCCGCGGCGGCGACCACCACGGTGCCGAGCGCGGCGAGCCGGTCGACGGCGAGGGCGTCGGCGTCGTCGGTGGAGCCGAAGCGGCTGCCGAGCGAGAGGTTGAGGACGTCGAGCCGGTCGCTCGGGTCGCCGTCGCCGTTCGGGTCGGCGGCCAGGTCGAGGGCCTGGCCGAGCTGGTCGGTGGAGCCGTCGCAGCCGAACACCCGGATCGCGTAGAGCTGGGCGCCGGGCGCGGCGCCGGGGCCGATCCGGAAGCCGGCCGGGTCCAGGCCGGGCCGGTAGGGGCCGCGGTACGGCTGCCCGTCGGCGGTGACGCCGAGGCCGGCGGCGGTGCCGGCGACGTGGGTGCCGTGGCCGTTGCGGACGCAGTCGATCGGGTTGTCGTCCGGGCGCGGGTCGGGCTGGTAGTGCGGGGAGGACGGGTCGGGCTGGTAGTCGTCGCCGACCAGGTCGCGGCCGCCGACCACCTTGGCGTTCGGGTAGAGGCCGGCCGGCGCGGGCTTCGCCCCGTCGACGGAGCGGAACGCCTCCTCGGTGCCGGGGCCGCCGAAGTCGGCGTGGGTGTAGTCGATGCCGCTGTCGGCGACGCCGATCCGGACGCCCTCGCCGGTGTTGGCGCCGGCCGGGCCGCCGTCGGAGGAGCCGCCCGCCCAGACCGCGGGCGCGCCGGTGACCGGCACCGAGTGCGCGTTGTCCCGCTGCTTGCGGACGATCGGGTGCACGGCCGCGACCCCGGGCAGGGCGCGCAGCGCGGGCAGCCGGTCGGCGGGCACGCCGACGGCGAGGCCGGTGAGCAGGGTGCGGGTGCGGTAGAGCTCCCGGGCGGCGGGGACGGCCTCGTGGACGGCCTCGGCCAGCCGGTCCAGCGCCGTGGAGGAGCGGGTCCGCTGGGCTGCGCCGGCCCGGGCGGCCTCGCCGCGGACGGCCTCCGGGGAGCGGTGGTGGCGCCGGGCCTCGTCCCTGGCCCGCCGCCAGGCGGGTGCGACGGGCTCGGTGGCGAGCTCCAGCAGGACGGCGACGGGTCCGGTGGCGGTCCGGCCCGCCGGGGCCGTCGGCGGGCCGCTGCCGGTGGCCGGGGCGGCGCCGGTGAGCAGGGCCGGTCCGGCGATCAGGGTGAGGGTGAGGCCGAGCCGGGCGAGCGGTCGGCGGACGATGGGGCGACGCATGGTCCTCTCCCCCGGCCGGGGGAACTGATCCGCATGCGGTGCCGCTGACGCCCGCCCGTGCGGCCGTCGATCACCCTTCCGGGGGCCCCAAATTAGGAATATCGCGCCGGTCGGGGCGAGCGACTTCCACCGAACGGCGGCAAGTTGCACTCCTGGGAGTGACAAGCCGTCAGCCCGTCCGGCCCATTCGGATGATGAACGCCGGCCGGGCCCGGGGGCCGCTCACAGACCGGCTCACGCCCCTTCCAGAGCCCGTCCCGAACGCCCGGAGGACCGGTCAGACGCGGCCGGTCGCACCGCCGTTGTCGCGGCGGTCCAGCGCCCGCTGCAGCGCGGCGGCGGCGAAGGGGTTCGGCTCGGCGGCCCGGCGGCGGCGCGGGGCACGGGCCCGCGGGGCGGCGGGGGCGGTGGCGGCGTGACGGTCGGCGGTGGGAGGCATACCGGGGCTCCTTGGATTCGATACGCGCCGGGGAAACGGACGCGGCGGAGGGGAGGAGGGGGGTACACCGGGCAGGGGTCGCCCGCCCATCGGGTGTGGACGCACGCACGGGCCGCGCGCCCTGGCTACAGGGGCGGCACACCGTACGGCTGCCTCCACGGTACGACCCCGGCCCGACGGTGTCTGCACGAATACTTGGATTTCCTACTATCTGAGACGACCGTCACCCGGAGGAACGCAGCAGGGCCCGGACCCCGTACGAACGGGGGTCCGGGCCCTGCTGAGGGGCGGTGCGGGGCTCAGCCCAGGTCGACCGAGCGGGCGAACCGGGCGCCGATCTCGGCGGCGATCACCGACAGCACGTCCTGCGGGATCTCGCTGTCCACGGTGAGGGAGGCGAGCGCGCCGCTGCCGTCGCGGGCCACCTGCATGCCGGCGATGTTGATGCCGGCGTCGCCGAGGTGGCGGCCGAGGACGCCGACCACGCCGGGCCGGTCCTCGTACTTGAAGAAGGCCATGTGGTCGGTGAGCGCGACGTCCACGTCGAAGGCGTCCACGCCGACGATCTTCTGGATCTGCTTGGGGCCGGCCAGCGTGCCGGAGATGGCGATCTCGTCGCCGTCCGCCAGGGTGCCGCGCACGGTGATGACGTTGCGGTGCTCGGGGCTCTCGCTGGAGGTGGTCAGGCGCACCTCGACACCGCGCTCCTGGGCGAACAGCGGGGCGTTGACGTAGGACACCGTCTCCGCCACGACGTCCTCGAAGACACCCTTGAGGGCGGACAGTTCGAGCACCTTGACGTCGTGCTGGGTGATCTCGCCGCGCACCTCGACGTCGAGCCGGACGGCCACCTCGCCGGCCAGCGCGGTGAAGATCCGGCCGAGCTTCTCGGCCAGCGGCAGGCCCGGCCGGACGTCCTCGGCGATCACGCCGCCCTGGACGTTGACCGCGTCCGGCACCAGCTCGCCGGCCAGCGCCAGGCGCACCGACTTGGCGACGGCGATGCCGGCCTTCTCCTGGGCCTCGTCGGTGGAGGCGCCCAGGTGCGGGGTGGCGACCACGTTGTCGAGGGCGAACAGCGGCGAGTCGGTGCACGGCTCCTTGGCGTACACGTCGAGGCCGGCGCCGGCCACCCGGCCGTCGCGCAGGGCGCTCAGCAGCGCGGCCTCGTCGACGATGCCGCCGCGGGCGGCGTTGACGATGCGGACGGTCGGCTTGACCTTGTGCAGCGCCTCGTCGCCGATCAGGCCGAGGGTCTCCGGGGTCTTCGGGAGGTGGACGGTGATGAAGTCCGAGACCTCCAGCAGCTCCTCCAGCGAGACCAGCTTGACGCCCATCTGCGCGGCGCGGGCGGCCTGGATGTAGGGGTCGTACGCGACGATCTTCATGCCGAACGCGGACATCCGCTGGGCGACCAGCACGCCGATCCGGCCGAGGCCGACCACGCCGAGGACCTTCTCGCTCAGCTCGACGCCGGTGTACTTGTTGCGCTTCCACTCGCCGCCCTTGAGCGCGGCGTTGGCCGGCGCGATGTTGCGGGCGACGGAGATCAGCAGACCGCAGGCGAGCTCGGCGGCGGTGACGATGTTGGAGGTCGGCGCGTTCACGACCATCACGCCGGCCTTGGTGGCGGCGGCGACGTCCACGTTGTCGAGACCGACGCCGGCGCGGGCGACGACCTTGAGCTTGCGGGCGGCGGCCAGCGCCTCGGCGTCGATCTTGGTGGCCGAGCGGATCAGGACGGCGTCCACGTCCGCGATCGCGGCCAGCAGCTCGGCGCGGTCCGCGCCGTTGCACTGGCGGATCTCGAAGTCGGGACCGAGGGCGTCGACGGTGGCGGGCGACAGCTCTTCGGCGATCAGTACTACGCCAGATTTCACAGTTGTAGCAGTGCTCACGACAGTGTGTCCTTAACTGTCCGGTTCTCCCCGGTCCCAGGCACGAGGGTGGCCTTGCCGGGCGGGGGGAAGGTGGCATGCCGCGTAGCTAGACGCACGACGCTGTGGGCCTGACGCGCACTCGGAAGTGTATCGACGGGCTGGGTGGCAGGCTGCTCCCGTCCGGCAAAATCACCCGGACGGGAGCCGCCTGCTTGTACAAGGGGGAGGCGACCGAGCGGCGCGCTCCCCCGAGGCCTTACGCCTCTTCCTTGACCCAGCTCATCAGCTTGCGGAGCTTCTTGCCGGTGGTCTCCAGCAGGTGGTCCTCGTCGGCCTTCTTGTACTCGTTGTACTTCGGCAGACCGGCCTTGTACTCGGCGATCCAGGTGTTGGCGAAGGTGCCGTCCTGGATCTCGGCGAGGACCTTCTTCATCTCGGCCTTGGTGGCGTCGGTGATGATCCGCGGGCCGGTGACGTAGTCGCCCCACTCGGCGGTCTCGGAGACCGACCAGCGCATCTTCTCCAGGCCGCCCTCGTACATCAGGTCGACGATGAGCTTCAGCTCGTGCAGGCACTCGAAGTAGGCGATCTCCGGCTGGTAGCCGGCCTCGACCAGGGTCTCGAACCCGGCCTTCACCAGGGCGGCGGTGCCACCGCAGAGGACGGCCTGCTCACCGAACAGGTCGGTCTCGGTCTCCTCGGTGAAGGTGGTCTTGATGACGCCGGCCTTGGTGGCGCCCAGGCCCTTGGCGTAGGACAGCGCCAGGGCGAAGGCGTTGCCGGAGAAGTCCTGCTCGACGGCGACGATCGCCGGGACGCCGCGGCCCTCCTCGTACTGGCGGCGGACCAGGTGGCCCGGGCCCTTCGGGGCGACCATGCAGACGTCGACGTCGGCCGGCGGCTTGATGAAGCCGTAGCGGATGTTCAGGCCGTGGCCGAAGAACAGCGCGTCGCCGGCCTTCAGGTGCGGGGCGATGTCGGCCTCGTAGACATCGGCCTGGATCGGGTCCGGGACCAGGATCATGATGACGTCGGCCTCGGCTGCGGCCTCGGCGGGGGTGACCACGCGCAGGCCGGCCTCCTCGGCCTTCTGCCGGGAGGTGGACTCCGGCTTCAGACCGACCCGGACGTCCGCACCCGAGTCGCGCAGGGACAGCGCGTGGGCGTGGCCCTGGCTGCCGTAGCCGATGACCGCGACCTTGCGGCCCTGGATGATGGACAGGTCGGCGTCGTCTTCGTAGAACAGCTCGGCCACGGGGGACATCTCCTTGCGAGTGGTTTGCCTGGGTCGGCGTCGGTTTCCACCGTATGCGGACCCGGTGAAGGATGGAGCGGTGATTCAGGGTGTGAGACAGCGGGCGGTGCCGCGCGCCGGCGCGTCGCTGAAAGGGTGGTGGCGGGCGACGGGCGGGCGGGTCAGGCGCTGCGGTCGAGGGCGCGCAGCGAGCGGTCCGTGATCGACCGGGCGCCGCGCCCGACGGCGACCAGGCCGGACTGGACCAGCTCCTTGATGCCGTAGGGCTCCAGCATCCGGAGCATGGCCTCCAGCTTGTCCGAACTGCCGGTGGCCTCGATGGTCACCGCGTCCGGGGACACGTCGACCGTCTTGGCGCGGAACAGCTGGACGATCTCGACGATCTGCGACCGGGTCTCGTTGTCGGCGCGGACCTTCACCAGGACCAGTTCCCGCTGGATCGCGGCGGACTGGTCGAGTTCGACGATCTTTATCACGTTGACGAGCTTGTTGAGCTGCTTGGTGACCTGTTCCAGCGGGAGGTCCTCGACGTTGACCACGATGGTCATCCGGGACACGTCCGGATGCTCAGTCGGGCCGACGGCGAGGGAGTCGATGTTGAAGCCCCGACGGGAGAACAGCGCGGCGATCCGGGCGAGCACGCCGGGCTTGTTCTCGACCAGGACGGAGAGGGTGTGCTTGGACATGGGTCGTGGGTTCCCTTGGTCGTTCCGGAGGGGGCTCAGTCGAGGTCGTCGCCGAAGTCGGGACGCACGCCGCGGGCGAACTGGATCTCGTCGTTGCTGGTGCCGGCCGCGACCATCGGCCAGACCATGGCGTCCTGGTGGACGATGAAGTCGATGACCACCGGGCGGTCGTTGATCTCCATCGCCTGCTTGATCACCGCGTCGAGGTCCTCGGGGCGCTCGCAGCGCAGGCCGACGCAGCCCATCGCCTCGGCGAGCAGGACGAAGTCGGGGATCCGGGTGCCCTGGGCGGGCGGCTCGATGCCGTCGTGGTCGGGGCCGGAGTGCAACACGGTGTTGGAGTAGCGCTGGTTGTAGAACAACGTCTGCCACTGCCGGACCATGCCCAGCGAGCCGTTGTTGATGACCGCGACCTTGATCGGGATGTCGTTCAGGGCGCAGGTGACCAGCTCCTGGTTGGTCATCTGGAAGCAGCCGTCGCCGTCGATCGCCCAGACCGCGGCCTCCGGGCGGCCGGCCTTGGCGCCCATCGCGGCCGGCACCGCGTAGCCCATCGTCCCGGCGCCGCCGGAGTTGAGCCAGGTGCCCGGCTTCTCGAACCGGATGAACTGCGAGCTCCACATCTGGTGCTGGCCGACGCCCGCCGCGTAGACGGCGTCCGGGCCGACCAGCCGACCGATCCGCTCGATGACCTGCTGCGGGGAGAGCTCACCGGCGGGCGCGGGCTCGTAGCCCACCGGGTAGGTCTTCTTCCACTCGTCGAGCCGCTCCCACCAGTCCGCGTAGTCGCCCTTGTGGCCGGCGTCGAACTCGGCCTGGACGGCGACCACGAGGTCGGCCAGCACCTCGCGGGCGTCGCCGACGATCGGCACGTCGGCCGGGCGGTTCTTGCCGATCTCGGCCGGGTCGATGTCGGCGTGGACGACCTTGGCGTACGGCGCGAAGCTGTCCAGCTTGCCGGTGACCCGGTCGTCGAAGCGGGCGCCGAGGGTGAAGAGCAGGTCGGCCTTCTGGAGCGCGGTGACGGCCGGGACGGAGCCGTGCATGCCGGGCATGCCCAGGTGCTGCGGGTGGCTGTCCGGGAAGGCGCCGAGCGCCATCAGGGTGGTGACCACCGGGGCGCCGGTCAGCTCGGCCAGGATGCGCAGCTCCGCCGTGGCGCCGGCCTTGACGACGCCGCCGCCGACGTACAGGACCGGGCGCTTGGCGGTGACCAGCAGCTTCGCGGCCTCGCGGATCTGCTTGGCGTGCGGCTTGGTCACCGGGCGGTAGCCGGGCAGCGAGGTCTCGACCGGCCAGCGGAAGGTGGTGGTGGCCTGGAGGGCGTCCTTGGCGATGTCGACCAGGACCGGGCCGGGGCGGCCGGTGGCGGCGATGTGGAACGCCTCGGCGATCACCCGGGGGATCTCGGCCGGGTCGGTGACCAGGTAGTTGTGCTTGGTGATCGGCATGGTGATGCCGCAGATGTCCGCCTCCTGGAAGGCGTCCGTGCCGATCGCCTTGGAGGTGACCTGGCCGGTGATGGCGACGATCGGCACCGAGTCCATGTACGCGTCGGCGATCGGGGTGACCAGGTTGGTGGCCCCCGGACCGGAGGTCGCCATGCAGACGCCGACCCGGCCGGTGGCCTGCGCGTAGCCGGTGGCCGCGTGGCCGGCGCCCTGCTCGTGGCGGACCAGGATGTGGCGGACCTTGGTGGAGTCCATCAGCGGGTCGTACGCGGGAAGGATGGCGCCGCCGGGGATGCCGAAGACGGTGTCCGCGCCGACGGCCTCCAGCGAGCGGATGAGCGACTGGGCGCCGGTCATGGTCTCGACGACGTGCTGGGGAGCGTGGGCGGCCGGGGTGTCCCCGCGGCGGGGGGATGCGGCGTGCTCGGTCATCTGCCTGTCTCTTCTCGGTTCTGGCCGACCCGGTGGTTGCGGGCCCCGGTCGGTCGAGGGGTGGGGTCCCGCGTGCGGGCCGATCGCCGGCTCTGCCCCAATCGTCCCTTTCGCGGGGCCTCGGGGCCAGGGTCTTGCGGTGGTGGAACAGCGTCAGTGCAACAAAAAACCCCTCGTGCCCAAGGGCATGCGAGGGGTGGCGCGTCGGTCTGTCACGAACGGGACGGGTCCCGCTCAGCCGACGCGCCCGCCAAGTACGAGAATTCGGGTGCGCATGGCAACGACCTTCCTCCCGTCAAGGGTCGACTGTCAAGCAGGTGGGACGACAGTCTCGCCATGCGGACCGGCTCCCGGACCGGCCACGGCCGGGTGTTCGGGCAGGTCGGAGGCGTTGTGGTGAGGTACGACACGCCCTGCGGCGGCCTCGCCGCGGCCACTCGTCCGGGTGTCCGCGGCCAGGTGGGGGCGGCGCGCGGGCAGCGGGCCGAGCGGCCGGGGCACCGGGTACGCGCGGCGGGCCAGCTCGCGCCGCAGCCGGGTCTCGTCGAGCGGCGCGGCGAAGGCCGAGCCCTGGGCCTGGCGACAGCCCAGCTCCTGCAGCACGGCCACCTGGCGGGGCAGGTCGACGCCCTCGGCGGCGGTGACCAGGCCGAGGTCCCGGCCGAGCCGCAGGGCGTGCCCGGCCAGGGTCCTGGCGAGCGCCGACTCGCCCAGATCCTGGACCAGCGAACGGTCCAGCTTCAGACCGTCGAAGGGGAGCCGGACCAGCGCCCCGAGCGAGCCGCTGCCGGCCCCGAAGCCGGCCAGGGCGGTGGCGACGCCGAGCCGGCGCAGCGCGTCCAGCCGGCGGCCGAGCTCGTCGGCCAGGTCGTCCGGGCCCATCCGGGCCACCTCGACGATCAGCTGGCCGCCCGGCAGTCCGCTGTCGCGCAGGGCCGCGACCACCGCCTCGTACAGGCCGGGCGCGCAGAGCCGCTCGGCGGAGAGCCGGACGGACACCGGGACGGGCGGCGCGGCGCTGCGGCCCCGGGCGGCCGGGCCGCGGCGCAGCGCGGCGGCGGCCACCGCCTCGCGGAGCAGCCAGCGGGAGAACCGCGCGGCGGCGTCCCCGGGCTCGGTGGAGCGCAGGAACTCGGCGGGGGTGAGCAGCAGGCCCTGGGCGGAGCGCCAGCGGGCCTGGGCCTCGACGGCGGTGACCGCGCCGCTGACGAGGTCCACCACGGGCTGGTGGAGCAGGGTGAAGCCGCCCTCCCGGACGGCCACGCGCAGGCGTTCGTCCAGCTCGGTGCGGCGCTCCAGGTCGGCGCGCATGGCCGGGGTGTAGAGCATCACCCGGCCCTTGCCCTCGGACTTGGCGCGGTACATCGCGAGGTCGGCGTTGCGCATCAGCTCGTCGGCGGCGGCCCGCGGGTCGGCGGCCGGGCCGCGCTCGGGGGTACCGAAGGCGATGCCGATGCTGGCGGCGACGCTGAGTTCGCTGCCCCCGATCCAGTAGGGCTCGGAGAGCGCGCCCCGCAGCCGCTCGGCGAGCTCCTGGACCTGGAGGCGGCCGAGCGGGCCGCAGACCAGGGCGGCGAACTCGTCGCCGCCGAACCGGGCCACGGTGTCCCCGGAGCGGACGGCGCCCTGGAGCCGGCGGGCGGCCTGGACCAGCAGCTCGTCGCCGACCTGGTGGCCGGCGGTGTCGTTGACCGCCTTGAAGCCGTCCAGGTCGAGGAAGAGCACGGCGACCCCGGCGCCCGCCTCGTCCTGCTGGCTGCGGGCGGCCAGCGCGCCGCGCAGGCGCTGGGTGAACAGCGCCCGGTTGGGCAGGTCGGTGAGCGGGTCGTGGAAGGCGTTGTGCTGCAGCTGGGCCTGCAGCATGACCCGTTCGGTGACGTCGCGGCTGTTCAGGATCAGGCCGTCGCGGTACCGGTCGACGGTGGACTCGACGTGCAGCCAGTCGCCGGCGCCGGAGCCGATCCGGCACTCCACCCGGGCCGCGGGCAGCGGTTCGGCGCCGGGGTCGCGGTGGGCGGCCAGCCGGCCGCGGGCCAGGAAGCGGCGGACCTCCAGCAGCACCCGGTCGACGTCCTCGGGGTGGATGAGGTCGAGCAGGTTGCCGCCGACCAGCTCCTCCGGGTCGCGCCCGTAGACGCCGAGCGCGGCCGGGGAGACGTAGGAGAGCACGCCGTTGGCGCCGGCGATCATGATGACGTCGCTGGAGCCCTGCACCAGGGAGCGGAAGTGCGCCTCCTTGTGGGCGAGCTCCTGGGCCAGCGAGAGGTTGTCGAGCAGCATGATGCCCTGCCGCAGGATCAGCGCCAGGCCGACGGTGCAGGCCGCCGCGGCCACCACCCGGTCCAGCGAGCGCCCGCCGAGGGCGTTGTAGAGGATACCGGCGGTGCAGACCGCGGCGGCCGCGTACGGGGTGAGCGCGCTGAAGGTGGTGGCCACCCGGCGGCGGGGCAGGCCGCCGAGGGCGGGGTGCTCGCGCAGCGGGCGGCGCCAGCGCGGGGACCACGGCGCCCAGGCGAGCAGCAGGCTGCCGGCGAACCAGCCGGCGTCCAGCAGTTCGCCGGAGTGGTAGCTGCCGCGCAGCTCGGGCGAGGTGAACAGGGCGTCGCAGAGCACCGTGACGGCGAGGCCGACCATGGCGGTGTGGACCGCGGCGCGGTTGCCGTCCCGGCCGCCGAAGCGCAGGCCGACGACGAGCGAGACGAGCAGGATGTCCAGCACCGGGTAGGCCAGGTTGAGGGCCAGCCGCAGCGGGGAGCCGGCCTCGCCGGCCGCGGTGCGGCCGAGGGCCAGGCTCCAGCTGAGGGTGAACAGCGAGCCGGCCACCAGCCAGCCGTCCAGCAGCAGGCAGAGCCAGCCGGCGGCGGTGCGGGGGCGCTGGGCGAGCACCAGGACGCCGGTGATGGCGAGCGGGGCGAACAGCAGGAAGGCGTACTCGGCGAGCGAGTTCGGCGGCAGCGGGGTCCGCTCGACCAGCTCGTACCAGCCCCAGGTGCCGTTGCCGAAGGCGACCATCAGCGAGGAGAGGCCGAACAGCAGCCAGGCCGGGCGGGCGTGGCCGCCGACCGTGCAGCCGTACGCGAGGCAGGAGAGCGCGGCGGCGAGGGCGGCGGCGGCCAGGCCGAAGTCGCCCATGAAGACGGCGATCTGGCGCGAGCCCCAGCCGAGCGCGGCGCCCAGGGTGTAGGCGAGGCAGAGCACGCCGAGGACGGCGCCGGGCAGCTTGCGGCTGTCGAGCGCCCGGCGGAGCGGCCCGGGTCTCGCGCCGCCGCCCGCCGGCCCGAACGGGGGCGGTCCGGCGGCGCGGACGCCGTGCGGTGCCGGGCCGGGCCACGGCGGGCCGTCCACGGGCAGGGCGGTGTCCGGTGCCTGGGGCCGTCCGGCTCCGGGCAGCACCGCGTCGGTGGAGCTCACTCGGCCTCTCCCCCTCCGGCCCGGGGCCTCGCGCCCCGGTCACGAACCACCGGCCGCGCGCCTGGTGGCCGTGCGCGGTGACCTGGCGCCCCGACAGGGCGGTGGCCCAGGGGGCGGGGGGCCTGCCGGCCGTCCCGCCACACCGATGTTCCCGTTCGGGACCCTACACCACTTCGGTCACTCAATGACACGCACACTCAACTTAGAGTAATGGTCCCGGGGTGGGGTGGTGGGGCCGATTCCGCCGAAACCGGCCGGTCGGCGGGGGCGCGCGAACCGGGGCTCACGCGGCGCGCACGGGAGCACACGGAGGCGCCCGCCCGGCAGCGGCCGAGGTGGCGGCCGGACCGGACGGGCGACGGCGGGCGGGCGGTCAGCGGCCGACCGGGCTCAGGTCCTCGGGGAACAGCCGCAGGCGGTGGGCGAGCGCGGCGGCTTCGCCCCGGCCGGCCACCGCGAGCTTGCCGAGGATGTTGGACACGTGCACGCTCGCGGTCTTCGGCGAGATGTACAGCTCCTCGGCGATCTGCCGGTTGGTGCACCCCCGGGCGAGCAGACGGAGCACGTCCCGCTCACGGGGGGTGAGGCCGAGGGATTCGCCGGCCGGCACCGCCGCGGCGGGCAGCGGACGGTCCGCGGCCACCGCCAGGCCGGCCCGTCCGGCCAGCGCGTCGACCTCGGCGCGGAGCCGGGCGTCGGACCGGGCGGACGCCAGTTCCCGTGCCTCGCGCAGGAGTTCGACAGCGGACTCGCGGCGGCCGGCCAGCACCTCGGCCTCGCCGGCCCGCAGCAGGGCGACCGCCAGCGGGTACGGCAGGCCGGTCGGCCGCAGCGTCGCGACCGCGCCGGCCCAGTGCTCCGGGGTGTCCGCCCCCTCGGCGCGGGCCAGTTCGGCCTCCAGCAGCCGGGCCCAGCCGTGGTGCAGCGGCACGGTCGGGGTCAGCGCGGCCGCCGTCGAGGCGATCCGGGCCAGTACGGCGGCCCGGCCCGGGTCGGCCTCCGGCAGGCCCCGGCTGTCCGCCTCGGCGGCGGCGCCGTCCACCAGCAGCGGGTAGAGGTCGGCGAGGTAGCCGCACCGGAGGTCCTCGTCCAGGGCCGCGAGCAGCTCGGCGCGGGCGTCCAGCGGGCGGCCGGCGCCGACGGCGATCCGCAGCGCCAGCCGCGCGATCGGGACGGAGTGCTGGAGCTGGCCGATCCGGTTGGCCGCCCGGGCCTGCGCCAGCAGCGCGGCGGCGCCGGCCAGGTCGCCGCGGAGCAGGGCGAGTTCGCCGCGCATCCGGTCCAGGAACTCCGCGTGGGTGCCGGTCGAGCCGATCAGGTCGCACTCGGCGAGCACCCGCTCGGCCTCGTCGATCCGCCCGAGGTCCATCAGCGCCTCGGCGAGGTTGCCGGTCAGGATGGTGCCGATGTTGCGCTGCAGGCCGTTGCCGCGGGCGGACTCCAGCCCCTCGCGGGCGAGCGCCGCCGCCTCCTCGGCGCGGCCGAGCCCGCGCTGCATCGAGGACAGGTTGTTGATGCCGCGCAGCAGGACGTCCGGTGCGCCGATCCGCCGGGTGGCCTCCACGGCCGCGGTGAGCTGGGCGACCGCGGTCTCCGGGTCGGAGTCGAGGTCGTTGCGCAGCCCGCTGAGCGTCATCAGGGCGTGCTGCTCGACGGCGTGCGCGCCCACCTCGCGGGCGATCCGGACGGCCCGCTCGGCGAGCTCGACCAGTTCGGGCCGAGGGTTGGAGAGCATCCCGCTGCCGGCGCCGAGCGCGAACACCTCGGCCTGGACGGCGGACGGCGGCAGGTGCTCGACCAGCCGGTGCGCGTACGCGATCTCCTCCTCGTCGCCGGAGCGGCGCAGGTGGCCGAGCATCCGGGCCCGGTTGATCCGGAACCAGGCGGCGCGGGCCGGGTGCCCGGTCTCGTCGACCAGCTTGAGCGCCCGCTTGGCCAGGCTCAGGCCGCGCTCGCGGTCGCCGCTGCGACGGGCCGCGACCACCGCCTCGGCCAGTACGTCGATCAGGCAGAGCCGCGCGCAGCCGGCGTTGTGCCGGTCCGCGTCGCAGGAGCAGGGCGGATAGGTCTCGGCCCAGTCGTGCGGGCGCAGGGTGCCCTCCAGCACGTCCTCGGAGACCTCGTCCCAGAGCTCCAGGGCGCGCTCCAGCATCCGCAGCTGCTCGGCGAAGGCGTTGCGCCGGCGGGCGGCCCGGGCGGCCTCCAGGGCGGTCGGCAGGGCCCTGGCCGGATCGTGCGCGTGGTACCAGTAGTTGGCCAGCCGGGCGGGCCGGACGTCGGAGCCGACCAGGTGCGGGTCGGCCTCCAGCGCGGCGGCGAACCGCCGGTTGATCCGGTGCCGTTCGCCGGGCAGCAGGTCGTCCGAGACGGCCTCGCGGACCAGCGCGTGCCGGAACCGGTAGCCGTCGCCGTCGGTGTCCGGGCGCAGGATGTTGGCGCCGACGGCGGCCCGGAGCGAGGCGATCAGCTCCTCCTCGTCGTCCAGGACGGCGGCGAGCAGGGCGTGCTCGACGTAGGAGCCGCCCTCGGCGGCGATCCGCAGGACGCGCTGGGTCTGCTCGTCCAGGGCCTCGACCCGGACCAGCAGCATGTCCCGGAGCGAGTCGGTGAGCCCGGCCGAGCAGCCCTCGCGGAAGGCCGTGGCGAGCTCCTCGACGAAGAAGGGGTTGCCCTCCGAGCGGCGGTGGATCCGCGCGACCAGCTCCCGGTCCGGGGCGGCGGTGCCGAGGATGCCGGCCAGCTGGGCGGCCACCTCGACGGGCCCGAAGCGCTCCAGTTCGGTCCGCTGCACGGTGCGCAGCCGCTCCAGCTCGGCCAGGAACGGCCGCAGCGGGTGGCGGCGGTGCAGGTCGTCGCTGCGGTAGGTGGCGACCAGCAGCACCCGGGCCCGGTGCAGGGTGCGGACCAGGTAGGCCAGCAGCTCCCGGGTGGAGCGGTCGGACCAGTGGAGGTCCTCGACGGCGAGCACGAGGGTACGGTCCGTGCCGAGTCGTTCGAACAGCCTCGCGGTGTGCTCGAACAGCCGGGCTCGTCCGTACTCGTCGTTGGGTTCGCCGTCGGCCTCGCCGAAGTCCGGCATCAGCCGGGCGAGGTGACCTTCCATCCCGGCCGCCGCGGCCTCCAGCTCGGCGCCCAGGCCGCGGTGCAGCCGGCGCAGCGCGGTGGCCAGCGGCGCGTACGGCAGGCCCTCGGCGCCGACCTCCAGACAGCCGCCGACGGTGGTGATCACGTTGTCGTGGCAGGCCTGCCGGAGGAACTCCTCCAGCAGCCTGGTCTTGCCGACCCCGGCCTCGCCGCCGATCAGCACGGTCTGCGGCTGCCCGTCGCCGGCCCTGCGCAGCGCGTCCAGCAGGACGGTGAGTTCCGGATCGCGGCCGACGAAGACGGGACTCACCGATATCTGCTGCATGGAGGCGAGCATGCCATAGAGGTCATCCGCCGTCCGAGCGGTTATCCCGCCCTCCGAACGCCCGGAGGGGGAGGCGCACCCCCGTGTCGCCTCCCCCTCCGGTCCTCGCACGGCACCTTGGTGCCGGTTCGTCAGCATTCGCTCGTGCGGACGGCGCCCCGCTGGGTGCGGAAGGCCACATTCGGGCGCCAGCCGGTGCGCTTGGCGCCCTTGGCCGTACGGACCAGGCGCTCGTGCTCGGCGACGGCCTGAAGTTCGCGCTCGTGCTGCTTGATGAGCTCGTACTCGATCACGGTGTTTCCCCTCGTGGGTTTCGGTGTCTCTCTCGTGCTCTCTCGTGCTGAGGTAGAGACTCCTCCCCCAGAGGGGTGGGCCACATCGGCAGCCTGCCGGATGTTCCGGGGGCCGGTCGCCTTAGGGGTGGGGCGGCGGGGACGGCAAAGGCCCGGCCTCACCCCTGATGAAGGGTAAGACCGGGCCTTGGGCGCCTAAGTAGGCCTTAGATCGCCTTATGAGCCTTAGAAACTCAGGCCGAAGCGCCCAGCTTCTCCAGGATCAGATCCTTGACGCGCGCCGCGTCGGCCTGGCCGCGGGTGGCCTTCATGACCGCGCCGACCAGCGCGCCGACCGCGGCGACCTTGCCGTCGCGGATCTTGGCGGCGATCGCCTCGTTCTCGGCGATGGCCTGGTCCACGGCGGCACCGAGCGCGGAGTCGTCCGAGACCACGGCCAGGCCGCGCTTCTCGACGACCTCGTCCGGCTCGCCCTCGCCGGCCAGCACGGCCTCGATGACCTGGCGGGCCAGCTTGTCGTTCAGCTTGCCCTCGGCGACCAGCGCGGTGACCCGGGCGACCTGCGCCGGGGTGATCGGCTGCTCGGCCAGCTCGGTGCCGGTCTCGTTGGCGCGGCGGGCCAGCTCGCCCATCCACCACTTGCGGGCCTGGTCGGCCGGGGCGCCGGCGGCGATGGTCTGCTGGATCGGCTCGACGGCGCCGGCGTTCAGCACCGACTGCATGTCCTTGTCGGTCAGGCCCCACTCGGCCTGCAGCCGGTCCCGGCGCACCCGGGGCAGCTCGGGCAGCGCGGCGCGCAGCTCCTCGACCCAGGCGCGGGACGGCGCGACCGGCACCAGGTCCGGTTCCGGGAAGTACCGGTAGTCCTCGGCGTTGTCCTTGATCCGGCCGGCGGTGGTGCTGCCGTCCTCCTCGTGGAAGTGCCGGGTCTCCTGGACGATCGTGCCGCCGTCGGTCAGCACGGTGGCGTGCCGCTGGATCTCGAAGCGGGCGGCCCGCTCCACGCTGCGCAGCGAGTTGACGTTCTTGGTCTCCGAGCGGGTGCCGAAGGTCTCGGTGCCGTTCGGGCGCAGCGACAGGTTGACGTCGCAGCGCATCTGGCCCTTGTCCATCCGGGCCTCGGAGACGCCCAGCGAGCGGATCACCTCGCGCAGCTCGGCGACGTACGCGCGGGCGACCTCGGGGGCCCGCTCGCCGGCGCCGACGATCGGCTTGGTGACGATCTCGATCAGCGGGATGCCGGCCCGGTTGTAGTCCAGCAGCGAGTGGGTCGCGCCGTGGATCCGGCCGGTCGCGCCGCCGACGTGGCTGGACTTGCCGGTGTCCTCCTCCATGTGGGCGCGCTCGATCTCCACCCGGAAGGTCGTGCCGTCCTCCAGCTGCACGTCGAGGTAGCCGTTGAAGGCGATCGGCTCGTCGTACTGCGAGGTCTGGAAGTTCTTCGGCATGTCCGGGTAGAAGTAGTTCTTCCGCGCGAACCGGCACCACTCGGCGATCTCGCAGTTCAGCGCCAGGCCGATCTTGACGGCCGACTCGACGCCCACCGCGTTGACGACCGGCAGCGAGCCCGGCAGGCCCAGGCAGGTCGGACAGACCTGGCTGTTGGGCTCGGCGCCCAGCTCGGTCGAACACCCGCAGAACATCTTGGTCTTGGTGCCCAGCTCGACGTGGACCTCCAGGCCCATCACCGGGTCGTACGACGCGAGAGCGTCCTCGTAGGAGACCAGGTTCATGACGCTCACAGCGTCCCCTTCACTAAAAAGTCTTCGGTGGTGCGGGCCCGGCCTGCACCGCGGGTGCAGGCCGGGGCCTCACGCGCTGGGTCAGCCCAGCAGGACGTCGTCGTCGCCGAGGCGGCGCAGCTCGCGCACCAGCAGGGCGGTACCGGTGACCAGGGCGGCGGCGCCGACCAGGGCGTTGACCAGCTTGAGGGTGTCGCTCTCGCCGCGGGCCTTGCGCACGTCCTTGGCGATGCCGATCGCGCTGAACGCGCTCGTGCCGATGGACAGCCAGAGCCCGGCCTTGGAGTGCTTCCACCCCTTCAGCGAAGCGGTCTGGGCCTTGGCGTTCTCGATCTTGCTCACAGTGCCGGTGCCTCCTCCAGCAGGGTGTGCCCCCACTTGTCGTTGAGTGCGGCCTCGACGGCGCCGCCCACGCGGTACAGGCGGTCGTCCGCCATCGCGGGAGCGATGATCTGCAGGCCGACCGGGAGATTGTCCTCCGGCGCCAGGCCGACCGGCAGCGACATGGCCGCGTTGCCCGCGAGGTTGGACGGAATCGTGCAGAGGTCGGCCAGATACATCGCCATCGGGTCGTCGGCGCGCTCGCCGATCGGGAAGGCGGTGGTCGGCGTGGTCGGCGAGACCAGGACGTCGACGCCCGCGAAGGCGGCGTCGAAGTCGCGCGAGATCAGCGTGCGCACCTTCTGGGCCGAGCCGTAGTAGGCGTCGTAGTAGCCCGAGGAGAGCGCGTAGGTGCCGAGGATGATGCGGCGCTTCACCTCGGGGCCGAAGCCGGCCTCGCGGGTCAGCGCGGTGACCTCCTCGGCGGAGCGGGTGCCGTCGTCGCCGACCCGCAGGCCGTAGCGCATCGCGTCGAAGCGGGCCAGGTTGGACGAGGCCTCGCTGGGGGCGATCAGGTAGTACGCCGGCAGCGCCAGGGTGAAGGACGGGCAGGAGACCTCGACGACCTCGGCGCCCAGCTCGCGCAGCAGCTCCACCGACTCGTTGAAGCGCTGCATCACGCCGGCCTGGTAGCCCTCGCCGGCGAACTCCTTCACCACACCGATCCGCATGCCGCGCACGTCGCGCAGCTTCGCGGCCTCGACCACGGCCGGGACCGGCGCGTCGATCGAGGTGGAGTCCATCGGGTCGTAGCCGGCCACGGCCTCGTGCAGCAGCGCCGCGTCCAGCACCGTGCGGGCGCACGGGCCGCCCTGGTCCAGGCTGCTGGAGAACGCCACCAGGCCGTAGCGGGACACCGAGCCGTAGGTCGGCTTCACGCCGACGGTGCCGGTGACGGCGCCGGGCTGGCGGATCGAGCCGCCGGTGTCGGTGCCGATCGCCAGCGGGGCCTCGAAGGCGGCCAGCGCGGCGGCCGAACCACCGCCGGAGCCGCCCGGGATGCGGGAGAGGTCCCACGGGTTGCCGGTCGGGCCGTAGGCGGAGTTCTCGGTGGAGGAGCCCATCGCGAACTCGTCCATGTTGGTCTTGCCGAGGATGACGACGCCGGCGTCCTTGAGACGCGCGGTCAGCGTGGCGTCGTACGGCGGGACCCAGCCTTCGAGGATCTTCGAACCGCAGGTGGTCGGCACGCCCTTGGTGGTGAAGACGTCCTTGAGCGCCAGCGGGACGCCGGCCAGCGGGCCCTGCTCCTCGCCCCTGGCGCGCTTGTCGTCGACGGCCTTGGCCGCGCTCAGCGCGCCCTCGGTGTCGACGTGCAGGAAGGCGTTGACCTTCTTGTCGACGGCCTCGATGCGGTCCAGGTGCGCCTGCGCGACCTCGACGGCGGACACCTCGCCCTTGGCGATGGCACCGGCGGTCTGGGCAGCAGTCCACTTGATGATGGGGGTGGGGATCAGTTCGGTCATCTCGGTCAGTCCTCCCCGAGGATCTGGGGAACGCGGAAACGCTGCTCCTCGGCGGCCGGGGCACCGGCCAGCGCCTGCTCCGGGGTGAGCGACGGCCGGACCTCGTCCGCGCGCATGACGTTGGTCAGCGGCAGCGGGTGGGAGGTGGGCGGGACGTCCTGTCCGGCGACCTCGGAAACGCGGGCGACCGCGCCGATGATCACGTCGAGCTGCTCGGCGAAGTGGTCCAGCTCTTCGGCCTGCAACTCAAGACGCGACAGCCGAGCGAGGTGGGCGACCTCCTCGCGCGTGATGCCAGGCATGCAGCGATCCTCAGGGTGAGTTCTGGTGAGGCCCGGATCCGCCTTCCGGTGGCGCCGGGCCCGGGCCGGGAGCCGCCTGTCCGGCGCTCCCGTCCTCGTGGTCTGTGGTCCCCATCCTATGGGGCATGGAACAACCACCGGCCAACGACCGGCGGTGGGGCGGGGTCACCGCCGCCGCGCGGCACCGCTCACTGCGGGCGGGTCGGCGCCCAACTCTGCTGCGGGGGCGCCTGGATCTCCAGCTTGGCGGCCTGCACGGCCTGGATCACGGGCGGCAGGGCGGGCTGGATCGCCGGCGGCAGCCGGTCGGCGGCGGGGCTCAGCCGCTCCACCGGCGGGGCGCCGGTGCGGTGCACCCGCAGCCAGGCGGTGGCCTGCTCGGCTGGCAGCGCCGCCGACACCAGCCAGCCCTGCACCGCGTCCACGCCCATGCAGTTCAGCCGCTCCCAGGTCTCGTCGTCCTCGACGCCCTCGGCGACCACGGTCAGGCCGAGCGAGTGGGCCAGCTCGACCGAGCAGCGGACCACCGCCGCGTCGTGGTCGTCGGTGGCCATCCGGGAGACGAAGGAGCGGTCGATCTTCAGCTCGCCGACCGGCAGGCTGCGCAGCCGCACCAGCGAGGAGTGGCCCGTCCCGAAGTCGTCCAGGGACATCCCGACCCCGTAGCCGCGCAGCTCCGCGAGGGTGTCGGCGGCCCGCCGGGAGTCGTCCAGCAGCAGCCGCTCGGTGATCTCCAGCTGGAGCGCGTGGGCCGGCACCTGGTGGCGGACGAGGTGGCCGGCGACCCGCTGGGCGAAGCCGGGGTTGAGCACGTCGCGCGGCGAGACGTTCACCGCGACCTGCACCTGGAGGCCCTGCTCGCGCCAGTGGGCGAGCTGGCCGACGGCGGCCTCCAGCACGTAGTCGGTCAGCCGGGGCATCAGCCCGCTGGACTCGGCGAGGCCCACGAACTCGTCCGGGGAGACCCGGCCCTGGCCGGGCCGCTCCCAGCGGAGCAGCGCCTCCAGCCCGACCACCCGGCCGTCGAAGGCCACCTTGGGCTGGTAGTGCAGCTGCACCTCGCCGGTCTCCAGGGCCCGCCGAAGGTCGCCCAGCAGCCCGATCCGGTACGGGGTGTCGGCGTCCTGGGTCTCGTCGTACTGCTCGACCGAGGTGCGGCCGCGCTGCGCGTGCCCCATCGCCACGTCGGCGCGGCGCAGCAGCGATTCGGCGTCCTGGGCGTGCTGCGGGAAGACGCAGACGCCGGCGCTGGCCTCCAGGACGAGCAGCAGGCCGTCGAGGCGGATCGGCGCGGCCAGTTCGGCGATCAGCGCCTTGGCCACCTTCTCCAGGGAGTCCGGGCAGCCGATACCGGGCAGCAGGACGGCGAACTCGTCGCCGCCCATCCGGGCCACCATCGGGCGGCCGCGGTAGTGCCGGGGGAGGCCGGCGAAGACGTCGTCGATCGATTCGCGGGTGGCGCTGCCGGCGGCCCCGCCGGAGCGCAGCGCCCGGTGCAGGCGGCGGGCGATGTGGACGAGCAGGCGGTCGCCGGCGGTATGGCCGAGGGTGTCGTTGAGCGACCGGAAGCGGTCGAGGTCGAGCAGGATCAGTCCGACGCTGTACCCCTCGGTGTGCTCGGCGATCGACTCCTGGGCGGCGAGCAGTAACGCCTGGCGGTTGGGCAGGTCGGTCAGCGGGTCGGTGAGCTGGTCGCGCGCCCGGTCCCGGGCGATCCGCCAGGCCGCGACCAGGACGGCCAGCGGCACCGCGAACAGCGGCAGCAGCTCCGGCTCGTAGCGGTAGACCAGCACGGCCAGCGGGATGAGCGGCGCGGCGCCGGCCAGCAGCACGCCGAGCAGCAGGACCGCTCCTGCCACCCCCTGCGGCGGGCGTGTGGGCGCACCGCCGGTCGTATGATCCATAAGCCCTGTCCTCCGTCGGGCCCGCCCCGTCAGGCCGCCTAGCGGTGAGGCACCGTACCGGTGCCGGCAGCCTGCCAGGCATGGAGCGGCCCCGCGGAGTCCGGCTCGGCCGGTACCCCCACCCCTGCTGACACTCTGTTGCGGTCCAGGGTATGCGCGGCCTCACCCGACGGGCAGACTTTCGGACAACCGGACATACGCCACCGCGCTGGGTGCCGCACAGTGTCACGATGCCCGCTATCACTGTGCGGCACCCGATGACGTTGCATCAGGACGATAACAAGCCGGATTCGGGGCTTCCGCGCGCGGGGGTCAGCCCTCGGCGGGCTCCTCGGCCGGCTCCTCGGCGGGCTCGCCGGCGGGCTCGCCGGCCGGCTCCGTCGCGGCCTGCGTCTCCTCCTCCGCGTCCTTCTTCGCGGCGGCCTTCTTCCGCGCCGGCGCCTTCTTCGCCGGCTCCTCCACCGGCTCCGGCGGCAGCCCCAGGTGGACCCGGGCGGCGGCCGACCCCTGCTCCAGCAGGACGGCGAAGCCCTCGTCGTCGAGGATCGGCAGCCCCAGCTGAACGGCCTTGTCGTACTTGGACCCGGGGTTGTCACCGGCGACCACGAAGTGGGTCTTCTTCGACACCGAACCGGTCACCTTCGCGCCCCGCGAGGTCAGCGCCTCCTTGGCGCCGTCCCGGGTGTGCCCGGCCAGCGTGCCGGTGACGACCACCGTCAGCCCCTCCAGCGGACGCTCGCCCTCCTCCTCGGCGGCCTCCTCGGTGAAGCGAACGCCGGCGGCGCGCCACTTCTCGACGATCTCCCGGTGCCAGTCCACCTGGTACCACTCGACGATCGAGCGCGCGGTGCCCGCGCCGACCCCCTCGGTGGCGGCCAGCCGCTCCTCGCTCGCCGCGAAGATCGCGTCCAGGTCCCGGAACTCCCGGGCCAGGTCCTGGGCGGCGACCGGGCCGACGTGCCGGATCGAGAGCCCGTTGAGGAAGCGCCAGAGCGGGCGGTCCTTGGCCTTCTCGATGTTCTCCAGCAGCAGCCCGGTGTTCTTCTTCGGCGCACCGGCGGTGGTGGCGAAGAAGAACACCTCCTTCTCCTCGCCGGTCTCGTCGTCCAGCTTCGGCATACCGGTCTTCTGGTCGCGCACCAGCACCTTGATCGGGAGCAGCTGCTCCACCGTCAGGCCGAAGATGTCGCCCTCGTTCCCCACCGGCGCCTCGGCCGGCTCCAGCGGCTGGGTCAGCGCGGTGGCCGCGACGTAGCCGAGCCCCTCGATGTCCAGCGCCGACCGGCCGCCGAGGAAGGCGATCCGCTCCCGGATCTGGGCCGGGCAGTACTGGGCGTTGGGGCAGCGCAGATCGATGTCCCCCTCGGCCATCGGCCGCAGCTCGCTGCCGCACTCGGGGCAGTGCGAGGGCATCACGAAGGCCTGCTCGGTGCCGTCCCGCAGGTCGTACACCGGGCCGAGGATCTCCGGGATCACGTCGCCGGCCTTGCGCAGCACCACGGTGTCGCCGAGCAGCACGTCCTTGGCCTTGACGACCTCCTGGTTGTGCAGCGTCGCGTACTGCACCATCGAGCCGGCCACCTTCACCGGCTCGGCCAGCACCGCGTACGGGGTGGCCCGGCCGGTGCGGCCGATGCCCACCTTGATCGCGGCGAGCTTCCCGGTGACCTCCTCCGGGGGGTACTTCCAGGCGATCGCCCAGCGCGGGGACTTCGAGGTGGAGCCGAGCCGGCCCTGGAGGGCGATCTCGTCCACCTTGACGACCACGCCGTCGATCTCGTGCTCGACCGAGTGCCGCTGCTCGCCGAACCGCTCGATGAACGCCCGCACCTCGTCGAGCGTGCCGACCACCTCGTTGTGCCGGGCGGTCGGCAGGCCCCACTCGCGCAGCAGGTCGTAGGCGTGCGACTGGCAGTCGATGTCGAAGCCGACCCGGGCGCCGATGCCGTGCACCACCATGTGCAGCGGACGGGAGGCGGTGACCAGCGGGTCCTTCTGGCGCAGCGAGCCGGCCGCGGCGTTGCGCGGGTTCATGAACAGCCGGATCATCGCCCGGGGGCGCTTGCCCTCCTTGGCGCGCTCCTCGTTCTCCAGCCGGCGGCGCTCGTTCTCCTCCGAGAACGAGGCGTTGAGCGCCTCGAAGGCCTCGGTCGGGAAGTAGACCTCGCCGCGGATCTCCACCAGCTCGGGCACTTTGTCGCCCTTGAGCCGGTGCGGGATCTCCTTGATGGTGCGGACGTTGGCGGTGATGTCCTCGCCGACCCGGCCGTCGCCGCGGGTCGCGGCCTGCACCAACTGGCCGTTCTCGTAGGTGAGGTTGACGGCCAGGCCGTCCACCTTGAGCTCGCACAGGTAGTGGTACTCGATGCCGGCCAGCTCGGTGGCGACCCGCTCGGCCCAGGCGGCGAGCTCCTCGCCGTCCATCGCGTTGTCCAGGCTGAGCAGCCGCTCCCGGTGCTCGACCGGGGCGAACAGCAGGGTCGGCGCGCCGCCGACCTTCTGCGAGGGCGACTCCGGCGTGACCAGCGCCGGGTGCTCGGCCTCCAGCCCCTCCAACTCGCGCATCAGCGCGTCGAACTCGGCGTCGCTGACGACCGGCGCGTCCTGCTCGTAGTACCGGGCCCGGTGGTCCGTGATCTCGGCGGCCAGCTCCGCGTGCCGCTTGCGCACCTCCGCCGGGACGTCCTCCCAGCCCTCGACAGCCACCACCGCAAGCCCTCCGTCGATTCTCATTCCGGGTTGTCCACCAGGCTCCGGGCCGCGTTCACGCTGAGTGACAACGCCCGGCGCGCATGGGCCGGGGAGGCCCCGGCCAGCCCGCAGGTCGGCGTCACCAGCACACGGCGGCCCAGCAGCTCCGGGGAGAACCCGAGCCTGCGCCACAACGCCCTGACACCCTGGACACTACCGGCCGGGTCTGACAGTGCCGCTGATTGAGCGAGCGCCCGGTCGGTGGACGGGACGACACCCGCGAAGATCATCGTGCCGGCCTCGACCGCCTCCCCCAGATCCTCGTCCTCACGCTCGGTCAGCAAGGAGAAGTCCAACGAGACGCCCGCCACCCCGGCCCGGCGCAGCAGTGGCAGCGGCACCCCCGGCGCGCAGCAGTGCACCACCACGGGCGCGTCGAGGGCGCCGACCACGTTCCGCAGCGCCTCCTCGGCGTGCTGCCGGTCGACGGCGCGCAGCCGCTGGAAGCCGCTCGCGGTCTTCACCTCGCCGGCCAGCACCGCAGGCAGCGAGGGCTCGTCCAGCTGGAGCACCACCTCCGCGCCGGGAATGCGCCGGCGGACGTCCGCGAGGTGGCGGCGCAGGCCCTCGGTGAGCGAGCCGGCGATGTCCCGGCAGGCGCCGCGGTCGGCGAGCGCCTTCTCGCCGTACTTGAGCTCGACGGCGGCGGCCAGCGTCCACGGCCCGACCGCCTGCACCTTGAGCGCGCCGGCGTACCCCTGGGTGAACTCCTCCAGCGCGTCGAGGTCCTCGCCGAGCCAGGAGTGGGCGCGCCGGGTGTCCCGCCCCGGCCGGTCGGTGAACCGCCAGCCGCTCGGCTCGGTCTGCGCGAACAGCTCGACCAGCAGGCCGGCGGACCGGCCGATCATGTCGGCGCCCGGCCCCCGGGCGGGGAGTTCGGGGAGGAACGGCAGCTGTTCCAACGCGCCGGTGGAGGTCCTGGCGGCCTCCCGCGCGTCGGTGCCGGGCAGCGATCCGACGCCGGTGGCGGCGCCGACCAGGTCGGGGAAGGGGTGTCCGTTGCTCACCCGCCCGAGCCTAGTCGGGGCCGCGCAGGAAGTCGGCCGGGCCGACTACCTGCGCTCTTGCCTTGCTCCGCTAGTACCCCGGGCGGACGGTGATGTCGGTGATCTCCGCGTCCCGGGAGGCGTCCAGCGCCGCCAGGATCGCCTTCGCCACCGACTCCGGCTCGATCCACTGCCCGGCGTCGTACGCCCGGCCCTCCTGCTGGTGCACCTTGGCCTGCATCGCGGTGGCGGTGCGGCCGGGGTACACCGAGGTGACCCGTACGCCGTTGCCGTGCTCCTCCAGCCGCAGCGAGTCCGCGAGCGCCTTCAGCCCGTGCTTGCTCGCCGCGTACGCCGACCAGTCGGCGCTCGCCCGCAGGCCGGCGCCGGAGTTCACGAACACCACGTGCCCCTTGACGAGCCGCAGCGAGGGCAGCAGCAGCCGGGTCAGCTCGGCGGGGGCGACCAGGTTGACGTTCAGGGTCTCCTGCCAGGCCTTGACCGGCAGCTCGCCGACCGGGGCCAGTTCGACCACGCCGGCCACGTGCAGCAGCGAGTCCAGCTCGACCGGCAACTGCTGGTGCCCGAAGGCCCAGGAGAGCTTGGCGGGATCGGCCAGGTCGCCGACCAGGGTCTTCGCCCCGGGGAACCGCTCGCGCAGCTCGGCCGCCCGGCGGGCGTCGCGGGCCAGCAGCCAGAGCTCGTCCCCGCGCTCGGCGAGACGGGCGGCGAGGACGGCGCCGATGCCGGAGCCGGCGCCGGTGATCAGATGAGAGGCCATGACGGTGATCCTCTCAGGCCTTGAGCTGTTCGAGCGCCTGGGCCGGGGTGTCGGCGAAGGTGATCAGCTCGCCGAGCGGACGCGGCAGGAAGCCCTCGGCGTCCATCCGCTCCAGCTGCGTCCGCAGGCCCGCGTAGAAGCCCTCGGTGTCCAGCACGACCACCGGCTTGTCGTGCAGCGCGTGCTTCTTCAGCTCCAGCACCTCGGTGACCTCGTCCAGCGTGCCGAGCCCGCCGACCAGCACGACGACCGCGTCCGCGCGCATCAGCAGCTGCGCCTTGCGCTCGGCGAAGTCGGCGGTGGTGACCAGCTCGTCGGCCCCGTCGTACGCCTTGTGCTTCAGCAGCTCGACGGAGATCCCGACCAGCCGCCCGCCCGCCTCCTTCACCCCGTCGGCCAGCACCCCCATCAACCCGGCGTCCGACCCGCCCCAGACCAGCGTGTGCCCACCCTCCCCGAGCAGCCGGGCGAACTCGGCGGCGGGTGCGGAGTAGCGGTCGTCGAGCGAGTACGCGGAGCAGAAGACACAAATGTTCATAGTGCCCCCGGGTCTATCACGCCCACCCGCCCCCACTCACCGCCATTACCCACCGGCCGGGTCCCGGTACGGGACGAGCGCCGCGAGGCTCAGGGTGAAGCCGAAGGGCTCCGGGACGCGGATCTCGTCGCCGAACTTCCGGTCGCTGCGGGTGTGGTAGCGGTCGTGGTTCGGCTCGGAGAAGAGCGTCACCGTCCGCTGACGCGGGTCCACGATCAGGTACAGCGGGATGCGCATCACGGCGTAGTCGTGCAGCTTGTCCATCCAGTCGTTGCCCGGGTTGGACGGCGAGACGATCTCCACGGCGATCAGGGCTTCCGCGGCGGGGGCCCGGTTGCCCGGCTCGGAGAGCACCTCCACCGGCAGGTAGGTGAGGTCCGGCTCACGGCCTTTGGAGACGTCCGGGCTGACGATCTCACTGCGCTCGCTGGGGAGGTACCCGTCGGGCGCGTGCCGCTCGAACTGCCTGCGCACCTGGGCGATGTTGAGCTGGTGGATGTTCGAGGGCGACGCCTGCATGGTCAGCGTGTCCCCGGACCACTCGATCCGGACGCCGTCCGGAGCGATCCGCTCCAGCTCCTCGATGAAGTCGCGGTGCTGCTCGTAGAAGGTCATGGCGTCCTCTCCCGGGTGCCTCGGGCGCATCCGACGACCACTAGCCAAGCAGATACCGACCATCGTGGGCGCGGACGGCCGGTACGGTGTCGCCGCGGAGACGGGCTGGAGCCCGTCACTCATGCGTAGGACCGTAGAGCCCCCGCCGCCCGTGGGCATGTCGGTCCGAGAGGACGTACAGGACGGCGGCCAGACCGGCGGCGAGGCGGTCCGCAGGGGCGACGTCGGGGGCGTTCCCCGGCCGGTGGGAGGCCAGGCGAGCGGCGAGCCACCCCGGGGACGCCCAGCCGTCCCGGAGGGCCGTGGTGGTGAGGCGGCGCAGCAGGTCGCCCTCCGGGACGGCGCGGGCGGGCTCCCGGAGGTCGGGCGGCAGGTGCTCGGTCATCCGCTCCCACCCCGCGGGGTCGGGCGCTTCGCCCGCGCGCGGAGTGGTAGCTGTCACCACAACAGCAACCATCTTCCCTACCTGGTAAGGGACTTCCTGGTTCCGTCCGCACGTGCGGAGCTTCGAGCCTTCACGTGCGGACGTGCCCGAGTCCGCACGTGCGGCCTTCCGCTCGGCGTCGCACGACCTCGGCAGCGCCGCACGTGCGGACTTCACCGGCGAGTCCGCAGGTGCGGACTCGCCGGCGCCGCAGCGGAGCAGCTCCTGCTTCACGCGGCGGGCGTCGGCGCGCAGGACGGCGAGGGCGGCGTCCCAGTCGGGGACGCCGCCCAGAGGCATGGTGACGGCGTAGCCGCGCACCCGGGTACCGGAAGGGCCGTGCACCAGGGCCAGCACTCCGGCCGCCTCGGCGGCCCGGTAGAAGCCGGGGACGGAGTCCTTGGAGACCCGGCAGGCCCGGGAGAACCAGAGGTTGGAGGGCGGGCAGTGCAGGTTGGTCCCGTCCGCGTCGGCCTTCTGCGCGGCGTGCATGAGGAAGAGGACGAAGGACGGCCCCAGGGACTTCCAGGGCCCGCCGGTCGGGACGCTCTGCATCCACTGCCCGACCCGCACCCGGAACTCGTTCGCGGGTGGAGTGCCGGTGGGGCGGGCGAGGGAGAGGGCTTCGGTGGTGACGACGTGCACGTTCGACCTTTCGTGGCCGAGATGCGAGCCGGACAACAGACCGACTGGCATACTGGCCAGTGTTGGTTGGAAACGCGTGCGCCGAAACCGCCAAGTTGTGGGCGCGCGCGTGGAATGGCCACCGCCCAGTTGGGCGGTGGCCATTCCAGTTTACGCCGACAGATCAGCAGACTTGACGTACAGTCACAGATCTGCAGCGATGAGTGCTCACATGTGGACCCGTACGTACGCAACGGAGACCATCTTGGACGGCTCCTCGATGCCCACCGGCCGAACAGCGAGGACGGCGACCACGTGATCAAGGGTGAAGACTTCGGCCGACTGTTCCAGACCTTCGAGCGGACGGCGTTCCGCCTGGAGACCCTCGCCGAGTACGACGTCGACGCGGAGCGCGAGGAGTTCGCCGACTTCCTCGCCGGCAAGGGACTGCCCGCGAAGCGCTCGGACAACCCGTGGGTCCGTTCCATGACGGACCTTGGCAAGCAGGTGGGCAGGGTGCACGTGCTCAACTCACCGCTGACGGACTACCTCCGGTACCAGATGGCCTCGTACCCCGGAAATATCAAGGCCGGGGAGACCATCGGCATCCTCGACACGACGCACCAGGACGTGACCGGCCTCCCGGAGCACGACTTCTGGCTCTTCGACGACGCCCGGGTCTACCGGATGCACTACACGGAGGCCGGACAGTTCATCGGCGGCGAGCTGCTGCCGGACGACCGGCTGGACGAGTACCGCCGATACCGGGACCTCGCCCTGGCTCACGCCGTGCCCTTCGCGGAATACACGGCCGGCTGAGCGGATCGCCTCGGACACGAGCGGCGAGACCGTCACCCGTAGGGCTTTCATGTCTCCGGCGCAGGACGAAGCAGGTCGAGGATCATCACATCGTGGCGGGCCGCGCCCTCCCAGGGAATCGCCGAACTGACGCGCCAGTAGCCCCAGGAGAGGTAGGCCGCCTGGGCTGCGGTCGCCTCCGGTCGGCTGTTCAGCATCACCCGGGCGTTGTCGAGACCCTCGACGAGGGCGCGGTGCATCCGGGTGGCGACGCCTTGGCGACGCCACCCGGGCCGGACTGCCAGCTCGAAGAGGCCGAACGTACGCTTGCCGTCCTCGTGCCGGAGGTCGCTGGGCACCAAGTCGATCAGGGTGTCCCACCATCCCGTGTTCGCTGACAATGGGTAGCCGTACGCCAGGCCCACCACAGTGTCGCCATCGAACGCGATCGCCGCCCGGAACCCGCGCCGACGTACCTGAGAGCGGAACCGTTGGAATGCCCGCTCCACATCGACCGGCCCCTCCCCGTAGGGAGGCTCCGCGAACGCCTCGCCGAGCACCATCCTCAGCTGCTCTTCCAGGCCTGCCGTCCGTTCGCCGTCCAGCAGCCCAACCGCCACCGTCACGCCGCTCTCCCCCTACGTCAGGTAGACCTTCTGCCATTCCAGCGAGGTCATCGTGAGCGCAGCCTCGGCGAGTTGGCGGGCCGCGTCGGTCTTCAGGCTCCCGAGGCTGGTGTCGATCCAGGGCTGCACGTTCCGGTAGCCCTGCTCCCGGTACTCGACGGCCTGGATGAGACATTCGAGCTTGTCGGCGTCGTGCGCGACAACCACCTCCAGGCTCTCGCCGTTCTCGTACTCGTCGACGATCGCCTGGACTCCCGCCACCACTGCCGGGTGAGCAGCACTGACCTGGTCGGCCGTGACCTGCTCGTTGGACGCGGCCGTGACGTATCGCCGCCCGATGTGCGGGATGTCGCCGATCCGGGTCTCCTGCGTGTCGTGGAAGAGGCACAGCAGAGCGACCTTCGCCGGGTCCGCGCCCTCCATCATCGCGAGAACCGCACCCACGACACCGACACGGAAGGAGTGCTCGGCGATGGTCTCGGGGTCCTTGACGCCGGCGATCCACCAACCCGATCGCTTCGCCCGCTTGAGCATCCCCACCTCGAACAGGTACCCCGCAGTGCCTTTCGCCTGCTCGTTCGCTGCCATGATGCTCCCTCTCTCCTGCAGTGGATTCGCCACCGCACCCCCTACCCAGCGGGGTGTGGGCCTCACCTCGAACGCACGACGGGGCGCAGCAGGTCGAGAACGTGGTCCAGTTGAATTCGTCGTGGCTTCTGCCGGACTTGGGCGCATGGGGCACGCAGTCGCATCCAACGACTGCTAACCAAGCAGATGCCGACCGTCGTGTGCACGGACCATCGGTGTGGCACTATCTCGGAGCGCGTCCAGGATGCGTACGGCGTACACCTCGGCCATACGGTCGGAGACTTCGTCCGGTGTGAGCCAGTCGACGGCGGTCGACTCGGCCGAGAGCTTCTCGACCCCGCTCTCCGGGCGGCACAGGAAAACCAGGGCGACGATTCCGCGATTCACGTTCTTGTAGACGCCGGTCAGCCGCTCCACGCCGACCTTGATCCCGGTCTCCTCGAACACCTCGCGTCGCACGCCGTCCTCAACAGCCTCCGTCACCTCCAGCACTCCACCCGGCGGCTCCCAAGTCCCGTTGTCGGCCCGCCTGATCGCCAGCACCCGGCCGTCCTCCCGCACCACCACCCCGGCGACGGACACCGAGTGGAGCGGCGTTGACTGGGAGTTCCTGGCGCTGTTACTCATGTGCAGGAGAATAGGAGCCTTGAAGGACTATGGCGAATGGTGACGTGGCCTCGTCGGCCACAGCAAAGTACCTGCAGATCGCGGCCGATCTCGCCGCACAGATCGCCTCGGGCGGCCTCGCCCCCGGCGCGACCGTACCCAGCGAAGCTGAGCTCATGCAACGGTACGGAGTAGCGTCCGGCACAGTACGCAAAGCCATCGCGGAGCTCAGAACGGCCCAGCTGATCGAGACGCACCATGGCCGTGGTTCTTTCGTCCGTTCACGCCCGCCGGTTCAGCGCAAGTCCGCGGATCGCTTCCGCCGCGCCCACCGCAAGGCCGGCAAAGCCGCGTACCTCGCCGAGACGGAGACGGCCGGCGGTGTCCCGTCCGTGACCGTGCTGTTCGTGGGGCCCACCTCGGCACCACCGGATATCGCCGCGCGCCTGGGCCTTCCCGCCGACACCCAAGTGCTGGCCCGCAAGCGCCGGTACTTCCGGGACGGCGTACCGACGGAGGAGGCCACCTCCTACCTGCCCTGGGATGTGGCCAAGGACATCCCGGAGGTCTTCGCCGAGAATCCCGGCGGAGGCGGCATCTACGCCCGCCTCGAAGAGCACGGGTACTCCCTCGTCGAGTTCACCGAGTCCGTGCGGGCCCGACTCGCAACCAAGCCCGAGACCAAGGCGCTCGCCCTGAGCCCCGGTGCGCCAGTGATCCATCTCGTCCGCGACGCCATTTCCATAGGTGGACGAGTAGTGGAGGTGTGCGACACCGTCATGGCCGCCGACCAGTTCGTTCTCGACTATCGCTTCCCAGCCCACGACTGACTGACGATCAACTCCAGCAACCCGTCGCGAGATTCCTCTCGCGACGGGTTGACTCATGTAGAGGAGTCGGGCACTCTTCTGCCATGCACTCATGTACATGAGTGCATGGCAGAACCTCATCTAAAGGAGATGGCCGCACCCACGGCCGACACCTTGGAGCTCCCGTGCAGCACGTCCAGATGGAGACTCGCGCGTCGTCTGACGCCACATCGATCCCAGCTCCGACGGCAGCCGAAGTGCTGCTGCCCTACCTTCCCGAGTCGGCGGGCCGCGCTCGTCGCTTCCTCCGGGAGACGCTCACGGAGTGGGGATTGGGCCAGCTGGTCGAGGCGGCCGAAGTGGTCGCCGGCGAGTTGGTCACCAATGCCTCGAAGACGGGGTGCCAGCAGCAGATGGCGGTCGCCGTCCGACTCATCTCGCCGACGGTCGCACGGATCTCGGTGCGCGACGGTTCGTGTGCTCTGCCGGTACTGATCCGGGCCTCTCCCGATGAGGAGTGCCACCGCGGTCTGGCCCTGGTGGACCACCTGACCGGTGGCCGGTGGGGCGCGAGCGTTGAACCGCTCGGGAAGGTCGTTCACGCCGACCTGGCGATCTCCTGGTGAGCCGGAACCCGCTGGACGACGATCTCGGCTCCAAGGACGTGCCGCCTTCCGACCCCGATTCCGTCCGGGTGTGGGCGGCCTACGGAGTCTCGGTGGCGGCCGCACTGCACGTGGTGGCAGCTGCTGTGGTGCTGATCAACCGCGTCCGCTGAACCCCCGCCCGCGCCGCCGAGCCGGCGGCGCGGGCGGGATCAACAACCATGCCCCTCCTCCGACCCGAAAGGAGTGCCGCTATGTCCATGCCCGAACCGAAGCCGCCCCGGCCGAAGCCGGCTAACCCGCCGACGCCTCGGCCGCCGGACCGGTAGCCGTCATTCAGTAGCAAGGAGGACCCCATGGGCTGGGGAACCGACAAGAACAGCAGCGGCAAGCACGGGGGCAAGAAGGACCCCGGTACGGCCAAGCCGTCGCCCGACGGCTCGCAGCCGATGCCCGAGCCGAAGCACAAGAAGGGCGACGAGAAGAAGTGACGGACTCCCCGCATCGACCGGAGCAGGCCGCCGTACGCGGCCTGCTCCGGGCCGTCGGCGAAGCGCTCGGCGGCCGGCCGACCGTCGCCCGAGCGGTTCGGGCTGACGGTCACGGCCGGGAAGCAGTGGGCCTGGCTGGACAGGCCCACCCACCCCGTCCTCAGGCGGTGACCGCCGGGCGTTCCGTCGTGGCGATGGTGGCGGAGCCGACGACGCGGGGGCCGTCGTACAGCACCACGGCCTGGCCGGGGGCGATGCCGCGGGCCGGGGTGTCGAGGTGGACGTGGAGGGTGTCGCCGTTCACGACGGAGGCCGAGACCGGGACCTCCTCGCCGTGGGCGCGGAGCTGGGCGGTGTAGCGGCCGTCGGCCAGCGGCTCGGTGCCGCACCAGCGCGGGCGGATCGCGGTGAGGCCGGTGACGTCGAGGCCCTCGACGGGGCCGACGGTGACGGTGTTGTTCACCGGCGAGATGTCCAGGACGTAGCGCGGCTTGCCGTCGGCGGCCGGGCGGCCGATCCGCAGGCCCTTGCGCTGGCCGATGGTGAAGCCGTAGGCGCCGTCGTGCTCGCCGAGCTTGGTGCCGTCGACGTCCAGGATGTCGCCGGTCGCGGTGCCGAGGTGCTTGGCCAGGAAGCCCTGGGTGTCGCCGTCGGCGATGAAGCAGATGTCGTGCGAGTCGGGCTTCTTGGCGACGGCCAGACCACGCCGCGAAGCCTCCTCGCGGATGACGTCCTTGGTGGTGTCGCCGAGCGGGAAGAGGGAGTGGGCGAGCTGGTCGGCGTCGAGGACGCCGAGGACGTAGGACTGGTCCTTGGCGGCGTCGACGGCGCGGTGCAGCTCGCGCGAGCCGTCGGCCCGGTCCACGATCCGGGCGTAGTGGCCGGTGCAGACGGCGTCGAAGCCGAGGGCGATCGCCTTGTCCAGCAGCGCCGCGAACTTGATCTTCTCGTTGCAGCGCAGGCACGGGTTGGGGGTGCGCCCGGCCGCGTACTCGGCGACGAAGTCGTCGATGACGTCCTCGCGGAAGCGCTCGGCGAGGTCCCAGACGTAGAACGGGATGCCGATCACGTCGGCGGCGCGGCGGGCGTCCCGGGAGTCCTCGATGGTGCAGCAGCCGCGCGCGCCGGTCCGGAAGGACTGCGGGTTGCTGGAGAGCGCCAGGTGCACGCCGGTCACCTCGTGACCCGCCTCGACGGCGCGGGCGGCGGCGACGGCGGAGTCCACCCCGCCGGACATCGCCGCGAGCACGCGCAGGCGGCCAGTGGTGGACGGAGCGGTCGGGGCACCCGGGAAGTCAGTCATGATGGCAATAAGCGTACGCGGTGCCCGAAGCCTTCCCCCAGCCGATATCAGCCGAGCCGATATCAGCGCCGCACCGCCGCCAGACCGGCGTTGCGGGCGCGCTGGACGGCCGGCGCGATGGCCTCCGCGAGGGCGGTGACGTCCCCGCGGGTGGAGGTGTGGCCGAGCGAGAAGCGCAGCGAGGCCCGGGCGAGCAGCGGGTCGACGCCCATCGCCAGCAGCACGTGGCTGGGCTGCGGGACGCCTGCCGAGCAGGCCGAACCGGTGGAGCACTCGATGCCCCGGGCGTCGAGCAGCATCAGCAGCGCGTCGCCCTCGCAGCCGGGGAAGGAGAAGTGCGCGTTGGCGGGCAGTCGGCCCTCCCCCGCCGGGTCGCCGTTGAGGACGGCGTCCGGGACGGCGGCGAGCACCGTCGCGACCAGCTCGTCGCGCAGGGCGCCCAGCACGGCGGCGTGCTCCGCACGCCGTTCGACGGCGATGGCCGCGGCAGCCGCGAAGCCGGCGGCGGCGGGCGCGTCCAGGGTGCCGGAGCGGACGTCGCGCTCCTGGCCGCCGCCGTGCAGCAGCGGGACGGGTGTGGCCCCGCGCGACAGCAGCAGCGCGCCGATGCCGAACGGGCCGCCGATCTTGTGGCCGGTGACGGTGAGCGCGGTGAGCCCGGACTCGGCGAAGGAGACCGGCACCTGACCGAGCGCCTGCACCGCGTCGGCGTGCGTCGGGATGCCGTACTCCGCGGCGACGGCGGCGAGTTCGACGATCGGCTGGACGGTGCCGACCTCGTTGTTGGCCCACATCACGGTGACCAGCGCGACCGAGCCGGGGTCCCGTTCGATCGCCTCGCGCAGCGCCGCCGGGTGCACCCGGCCGAGCGCGTCCACCGGCAGGTACTCGACGGTGGCGCCCTCGTGCTCGGCGAGCCAGTGCACGGCGTCCAGCACGGCGTGGTGCTCGACGGGGCTGCTCAGCACCCGGGTGCGGGCCGGGTCGGCGCCGCGCCGGGCCCAGTACAGGCCCTTGACGGCCAGGTTGTCGGACTCGGTGCCGCCGCCGGTGAGGACGATCTCGCTGGGCCGGGCGCCGAGCGACTCGGCGAGCGACTCGCGGGCCTCCTCGACCACGCGGCGGGCCCGGCGGCCGGCCGCGTGCAGGGAGGAGGCGTTGCCGACGACCCCAAGGTGCGCCGACATGGCGGCGATCGCCTCGGGCAGCATCGGCGTGGTCGCCGCATGGTCCAGGTATGGCATAACCATCCGATTGTAGGGGTCCCCCCGGCCTGCGACGGACCGGTGCCACCGGCGCCGTCGGGCGCATCGTAGCGATCCGGCCACCGGACGGGACGCACCGGCTCACCGGCCGTCGGGGCGGCCCCGGTACGGGGTGCGGCCGGCGAACGGCTAGGGTCGGTCGGCCACCATCACGCGGCCCGACCGGAACCAGGAACGAGGGGGCGCAATGTCGCAGTCGGTCGATCGGGCGCTGACCCTGCTCGGGTCGCTCGGCGACGGACCGGTCACCCTGGAGCAGGCCGCCACCTCGATCGGTGTGCACAAGTCCACCGCGCTGCGGCTGCTGCGCACCCTGGAGGAGCACGGCTTCGTCCACCGGCTGTCGGACCGCCGCTACCGGCTGGGCGGCCGGGTGCTGTCGCTGGCCCAGCGGGCGCTCCAGGAGATCGACGTCCGGCAGGTCGCCGCGCCGTACCTGGCCGCGCTGAACGAGCGCTGCGGCTGCACCGTGCGGCTCGCCGTGCTGCAGGACGACGAGGTGCTGTACCTGGACGAGCTGGCCGGGCGGTGGAGCACCGACCCGGGCCGGCCGACCCTGATCGGGCGCCGGGCGCCGGCCGCGGGAACGGCGATCGGCCGGGTGCTGCTGGCCGGACAGGCGCCGAACGGGCCCGCAGACGAACCAACGCCGGACGACCTGGCCGCGGTGCGCCGGCGGGGCTGGGCGGCCGAGTCGGCCGAGCACCGGGATGCGGTCACCTGCGTGGCGGCCCCGGTGGCGGGCAGCGACGGCCGGGCGGTCGCGGCCTGCGCGATCTCGGCACCGGCCGACCGCGTCTCCCCGGCCGAGCTGCTGCGGCTGGTGCCCGAGCTGCTCTGCACCGCGGAGGCGGTCTCGCTGGCGTACGGCGGCTCGCCTACTCCTCGCTGGTGCGAGAACCGTTGCGGTGCCAGGCCCGCGGCGCGCGCCAGCCGTACCTGAGGGCGAGCATCCGCAGGCCGAACGCGGTGAGCGCGGCGGCGGTGCCGGTGGCGGCGGTGAGGCTGTCGAGGGCGATCAGGACGGCGACCAGGGCGGCGCCGACCAGGGCGGGCACGGCGTAGATCTCGCGGTCCCAGCGGAGCAGCGAGGGGATCTCGCCGGCCAGCACGTCGCGCATGACCCCGCCGCCCGCAGCGGTCACCATGCCGAGCGCGACGGCGGCGACCGCGCCGAGCCCGTAGTCGTGGGCCTTGGCGGTGCCGGTGACGCAGAACAGGCCGAGGCCGAGGGCGTCGAGGGCCTGCACGGCGCGGTTGATCCGTTCGACCTCGGGGTGCAGGAAGAAGACCACCAGGCCGGCGAGCAGCGGGGTGAGGAAGTAGCCCAGGTTGCTGAAGGCGGCGACCGGGGTGGCGCCGATGACGAGGTCGCGCATGACGCCGCCGCCGAGCGCGGTGACCTCCGCGAGGACACAGATGCCGAAGATGTCCATGTTCTTGCGGACGGCGAGCAGCCCTCCGGAGAGGGCGAAGACGAAGATGCCGACGAGGTCCAGCGACTGCTGCACGTCGGAGGGGAAGATCTGCGAGGTCACCGCAACAGTGTGACCCGGCCGGGCCTCCCCTCCGACCGGAGGCTCACGCGGGGACGGCCGCCTTGTCGCCGGTGGCGGCGCTCTCCGGGCTGTGCTGGTCGTTCCCCTCGCTGTGCTAGTCGTTCCCCTCGCTGTTCTCCGGGAAGTGGCAGGCCACCTGGTGCCCGGCCGACGCGACGGCGAGCGGCGGCTCCTGGGTGGCGCAGATCTCCTGGGCCTTCCAGCAGCGGGTGCGGAAGCGGCAGCCGCTGGGCGGGTTGATCGGCGAGGGCACGTCGCCCTTGAGCAGGATCCGCTCGCGCCCGCCGCTCTGGCGGCGGCGCGGGTCGGGCACCGGGACGGCCGACATCAGCGCGGTGGTGTACGGGTGCATCGGGTTGCTGTAGAGCGCGTCCCGGTCGGCGATCTCGACGATCTTGCCGAGGTACATCACGGCGACCCGGTCGGAGACGTGCCGGACCACCGAGAGGTCGTGCGCGATGATCAGGTAGGTCAGGCCGAGCTCCTGCTGGAGGTCGTCGAGCAGGTTGACCACCTGGGCCTGGATGGAGACGTCCAGGGCGGAGACCGGCTCGTCGGCGACGATCATCCGGGGCCGCAGGGCGAGCGCCCGGGCGATGCCGATGCGCTGGCGCTGGCCGCCGGAGAACTCGTGCGGGTAGCGGTTGTAGTGCTCGGGGCTGAGCCCGCACAGCTCCAGCAGCTCCTGGACGGCCTTCTTGATCCCGCCCGCCGGCTCGGCCTTCTGCAGCCGGAACGGCGCGCCGACGATGGTGCCGACGGTGTGCCGCGGGTTCAGCGAGGAGTACGGGTCCTGGAAGATCATCTGGATGTCGCGGCGCAGCGGCCGCATCGCCCCGACGCCCAGGTGGGTGATGTCGGTGCCCTCGAACTCGATCGTCCCGCCGGTGGGCTCGTCGAGCCGGGTGACCAGCCGGCCCATCGTCGACTTGCCGCAGCCGGACTCGCCGACGACGCCCAGGGTCTCGCCGGCGTTGACGGTGAAGTCGATGCCGTCGACCGCCCGGACGGCGCCGGTCTGGCGCCGCATCAGGCCGCTGTGGATGGGGAAGTGCCGGGTCAGACCGGTCACCCGGAGCAGCGGCTGCCGATCGGGGGCGGGCGTCGGCGCGGGGATGGTCGCCGCCTGAGTGTCCGTCATCGGTTCTCTCCAGAAAGGTGGTACGAGGCCGGGCTCACAGCCGGGGCGCGATCTCTTCGGTGAAGATGCGGTGCCGCTCGGCGAGCGCGAGGTGGCAGGCGGCGTGGTGGCCGGGGGCGACCTCGGTCAGCTTCGGGGTCTCCTCGGTCGAGCGCCCGCCGGTCAGGCCGGCGTAGGGGCAGCGCGGGTGGAAGGCACAGCCGGACGGCACGTTGATCAGGCTGGGCGGGGTGCCCTTGACCGGGACGAGGCGGTCCTGGAGCTCCCGGTCGAGGCGCGGCATCGAGCCCAGCAGGCCCCAGGTGTAGGGGTGTTCGGGCGAGTCGAAGAGGGTCTCGGCCGGGCCGCGCTCGACGCACTTGCCGCCGTACATGACGAGGATGTCGTCGGCGAGCTCGGCGACCACCCCGAGGTCGTGGGTGATGATGATGACGGCCGAGCCGAACTCCTCCTGGAGGTCCCGGATGAGGTCCAGGATCTGTGCCTGGACGGTGACGTCCAGGGCGGTGGTGGGCTCGTCGGCGATCAGCAGCGAGGGGTCGTTGACCAGCGCCATGGCGATCATGGCGCGCTGGCGCATGCCGCCGGAGAACTGGTGCGGGTAGTCGTCGACCCGGCGGTCGGGCTGCGGGATGCCGACCCGGTCGAGCATCTCGACGGCGCGGGCCCGGGCCTGCTTCTTGGTCGCCTGCGGGTGGTGCACCCGGTAGGCCTCGACGATCTGCTGCCCCACCGTGTAGTAGGGGTGCATCGCGGTCAGCGGGTCCTGGAAGATCATCGCCATCTGCCGGCCGCGCAGCTCGCGGACCCGGTCCGGGCCGGCCGCGATCAGGTCCTCGCCGTCGAGCCGGATCTCGCCGCTGATCCGGGCCCGCTTGGAGCGGTGCAGGCCCATGATGCCGAGCGAGGTGACGGACTTGCCGGAGCCGGACTCGCCGACGATGCCGAGGGTCCGGCCCTTGGCCAGGTCGAAGCTGACGCCGTCGACGGAGCGGACCAGGCCGTCGTCGGTGTCGAAGTGGATCCGCAGGTCCCGCACGGACAGGAACGGATCGCCGGACGGTGCCGATCCGGGAGCGGCGGCTGCCGTGGACTTCTGGAGCTCGGTCACGAGAGCCTCACCCGGGGGTCGACGAGGGCGTACAGGAGGTCGACCACGAGGTTGCAGGCGACGATGAAGAAGGCAGCCAGCAGGGTGACGCCGAGGATCTTGGGCAGGTCGTTGTCGGAGATCGCCTGGACGGCGAACTGGCCGACGCCCTGGAGCGAGAACACCTGCTCGGTGATCAGCGCACCGCCGAGCAGCAGCCCGAGGTCCATGCCGAAGATGGTGACGATCGGGGTGAGCGCGGCGCGCAGTCCGTGCCGCGTGACGACCTTGCGCTCGACCAGGCCCTTGGCCCGGGCGGTGCGGATGTAGTCCTCGCTCATGGTCTCCAGCATCCCGGCGCGGGTGAGCCGGGCGTAGAGCGCGGAGTAGAGGAAGGCCAGCGAGATCCAGGGGAGGATCAGGTTGCGGGCCCACATCAGCGGGTTGTCGGTGAAGTCGACGTACTGCAGGTTGTCCAGGATCGGCCACTCGTAGCTGAACAGCGTGAGCAGCAGCGCGCCGGTGAAGAAGACCGGCAGCGACACGCCGGCGAGGGCGACGCCCATGGAGAGGCGGTCGAAGATCGATCGCGGCTTGAGGGCGGAGACGACGCCGGTGGCGACGCCGGAGGTCAGCCAGAGGACGGCCGCGCCGATGGCGAGCGAGAGGGTGGTCGGGATCCGCTTGGACAGCTCGGGCCAGACCTCCAGGTGGTTCTTGAAGGAGTAGCCGAAGCAGGGCACGTGGCAGGTGGCCGGTTCCGGCCCGAACTTGTACTCGGCGCCGCTGACCAGCCCCTTGAGGAAGTTCCAGTACTGGGCGTACAGCGGCTGGTCGAGGCCGAGGTTCTGCTTGACCGCCGCGATCGCCTCCGGGGAGGGGTTCTTCCCGATGTACTGGGCGGCCAGTTGGTCGGCCGTCTCGCCGGCGAAGCGCGGGAGCAGGAAGAAGATCGCGAAGGTGACCGCGCTGACGACCAGCAGCAGAATCACCGCGGCGAAGATCCTGCGGATGATGTAGGCAAACACAGTTGGGCGGCTCCGGCGGCCCGCCGCCGTCCGGGATCCTCCGGACGGCGGCGGGCGCCGCTGCCTTCACCTGCCTTCAGGGATGCGGAGCCAGGCTCTTACTTGGCGGAGCCGATGTTCAGGTAGTCGTACTCACCCGAGAACGCCGGGGTGGAGGCCAGGTTGGTGGCGCTGTCCGGGCGGTACAGGAAGACCTTGAAGTAGGTCAGCGGGACGATGACCGCCTGCTCCATGACCTTCTTGTCGATGTCGCCGTAGATCTTCTCGCGGGCGGCCTTGTCCGGGTTGACGGCCGCGTCGTCGATCAGCTTGTTGACGGACGGGTCGTTCAGCTGGGACAGGTTGCTGTTGCCGGAGGCCTTGATCGCGCGGCCGTCGACGATCTGCTGCAGGAAGCCGTAGCCGGTCGGCCAGTCCGCGCCCCACTGCATCATCATCAGACCGATGTTGTGGTCCTGGGTGAACTGCGGCGCGCCGGCGCTGTCGGTCAGGTACTTGCCCTGCGGGTACTGCTGGATCTCGGCGTTGATGCCGACCTTCTTCAGCGCGGCCTGGATCGAGGTGGCGGCGGCGACCTCGGTGGCGCGCTCGGTGCGGGCCGACAGGACGGTGTTGATGCTGTCCTTGCCGCAGGCCTTCAGGGCGTCCTTGGCCTTGGCCTCGTCACCCTTGTTGTCCTTGGTCTCGTACAGGTTGAAGTCCTGGTGGCCCGGGATGTCCGGCGGGAGCACCGTGTTGGCGATCTGGCCGCGGATCGGGCCGCCCTCGGCGGTCTGCACCGAGACCTTGTCGATCGCGAACTGGACGGCCTTGCGGCAGTCGACGTTGTCGAACGGCGCGACCTTGGAGTTGATCGCCAGGTAGACCAGACGGCCGCCGTAGGCGTTGTCGGTCTTGGCCTTCAGCTTCGGGTTCTGCAGGATCTGCGCCTGGGTCTGCGGGTCGACACCGCCACCCACCAGGTCGACCTGGGCGTTGCCGGCCAGCAGGTCCTTGTCGATGGTGGCCTGGTCGATGTTCATCTTGAGCAGGATCTTGTCCGGCAGCTGCTTCCGGATCGGGTCCGTGCTCGGGTCCCAGTTGGTGTTCGGGACCAGGACGGCCTGCTTGCCGTCCTCGTAGGACTCGAACTTGAAGGAGCCCGAGGACACGATGTGCTTGACGTAGTCGGCACCGGTGTCCTTGGCCTGCGGGACCGGCGCGGTCTGCGGGGCGCTCACCAGGTAGTCGAAGTCCGCGAACGGGTGCTGCAGGTGGAAGATGATCGTGGTGTCGTCGGGGGTCTCGATCGACTTCAGGTCACCTTCCTTGTCCTTGTACGGGCCCGCGTACGGCGTCGGGTTGTCCACCAGCAGGTCGTGGAAGTAGGTCGGGCCGTTGGAGTTCACGTCCGGCGCGAAGTTGGAGCGCTCGACGGCGTACTTGACGTCCTTCGAGGTGATCGGGGTGCCGTCGTCGTACTTCAGGCCCTTGCGGAGCTTGTACGTCCAGCTCAGGCCGTCCGCGCTCGGCTGGCCCATGGACTCGGCGAGGTCCGGGACGAGCTTGTTGCCCTCCTCGCCGGCGGCCGGGTTGAAGGTGGTCAGCGGCCGGGCGTACAGACGCGAGAAGTTGTAGATGTACGCGTAGTACGTGTTGCCCGGGTCGAGCGAGTCCGGGGTGCCCTTCATCTCGAAGGTGACCGTCCCGCCCTTCTTGTCCGAGGCGTTGACGATGTTCTTGGTGGCCGCGTTGACCCCGGAGCCGCCCGCGGCCTCGGTGCCGGTGGCGGTGGACTTGGCGTCGTCGCTCTTCGAGCTGGACGAGCAACCGGTGACGACCAGGACCGCGGCAGCGGCCATGGCGGTCAGCGCGACAGTACGGGACCTACGCATGGGTGGGATCAACCCCTTGAGGAAGTGGTGGCTGGACGAGGATTCCTGACGCAGCGTCAGTTGCTCTTGGGATCGAGGGCGTCACGCAGCCCGTCGCCGAGCAGGTTGAAGGCGAGCACGGTGATGAAGATCGCCAGACCGGGGACCACCATGTACTGGGGGTCCACCTGGTAGTACCGGATCGCGTCCTGGAGCATCCCGCCCCAGGAGGCCTGCGGAGGCTGGATGCCCACGCCGAGGAAGCTCAGCCCGGCCTCGAAGAGGATGTTGGTCGGGATCAGCAGGGTCGAGTAGACCAGGATCGGACCGACCAGGTTGGGCAGCAGCTCCTTGAAGAGGATGAACGGCCCGCGGGCGCCCAGGCTCCGGGCCGCGTAGACGAACTCGCGCTCGCGCAGCGAGAGGGTCTGTCCGCGCACGATCCGGCCCATGTAGGGCCAGTTGAAGAAGCCGATCACGAAGATCAGCACCATGATGTGCAGCGGGAGGCCGTGCAGGCCGAACGCGCCGCCCTGCAGCGAGGTCGAGATCGCGATCGCGAAGAGCAGCAGCGGGAAGGCGAGGAAGACGTCCATCACCCGGCTGATCAGGGTGTCCACCCAGCCGCCGTAGTAGCCGGCCATGATGCCGAGCACGGTGCCGATGGTGTTGGACAGCACGGTCGCGCCGAAGGCGACCAGCAGGGAGACCCAGGAGCCCTCGATGACGCGGGTCAGCAGGTCGCGGCCCTGCAGCGGGTCGACGCCGAGCGGGTGGTCCCAGCTCATGCCGCCCCAGTCGCCCAGCGGCAGGCCGCCGAGGTCGGCGTCCAGGAGGTCCTGGTGGAGGGCGTCCGGGTCCAGGCCGAAGGCCGATTCGATCGGCTTGGCGAGCAGGGCGAGGAGGATCAGCAGGATCACCACGACGCCGCCGGCGACGGCGGCCTTGTCCCGCTTGAAGCGGGTCCAGGCGATCCGGCCGAGCGAGCGGCCCTCGATCTTCTTGGCCGGGCTCGCGGCGGCGTCTGCCTCCGGTGCGCTGCCGGCGGTCTTGATGGGTGCGGTCATGGTCAGTTCGGTCCCCTCGCCGACGGTGGCCGGCCCACGGGTGCCGGACGCCGGGATCGGCGGCGCGGCTGGTGCGGACGTGCTTGAGTGCGGACGTGCGGAGGTACAGGTGCGGGGTGCTTCTCAGCGGTACGGCGTGCTCAGTGCTGCTGCCACGCGGTACTGCTGCCACGCGGGATGGGCGTCACGTGGGATGGGCGTCACATGGATCATGCGGTCCGCCAGCGCGTTCGCCCTTGTGGGACGCCAACCACGCGCGGCGGGCTGTTGCAGAACTCTCTGCCATCCGAACAGGCTTACGCCAGTCCAAACCACCGACAGATGCCCAACTGTGATCTGTCCGCATGCACCCCTCGCACCATCGGCATATCCCTCTTCACACAGCTGTAACAGCCATGTCAAGGCGGCCGCCACCGATTCGGGAAAATTGTCCGGAAAACGCCGTAACCGGCTCGACATCATGTCAAGCCGGTTACACGGACTTCTCTTCGACGTTTCCCGCAGGTCAGCGACCCGGATAGCCCGGCCAGGGCTGCTGCGGCGGCGGTTGCTGCCCCGGCCAGCCCGGCGCCGGCGGATGCGTGCCGTAGCCGAAGCCCTGCCCCTGGGCCGGCCCCTGCTGCGAGGCGTACGGCGGCGGGGGTACCGGCGGGTAGGGGCCCGTCGGCGGACGACCGTGCCCGGCCGCCTCCCGGTCGTAGAACGGGCGCGCGTTGGCCCGCATCCAGAGCGCCACCGGGTCGAACTCGTCCGCCATCGCCACCGTCGAGACCGCCAGGCCCTCCGGCGCGACCGCGATCGCCCGCTGCATCAGCGCCCGCACGGCCTCCACCGTGGGCGCCGAGCTCTCGTACAGCTCCAGCCCGATCGCGAGGTACGGCTCGCCCACCGACGGCTGGACCCAGGCCCGGCGCAGCGCCCGCACCGCGCGCACCTCGGCCGCCTGCCGCTCCAGCAGCGCGAAGAACGACTGGGCGGCCGGCAGCTGCGGCTCGCTCAGCCGCAACGGCCCGGCCGGCAGCCGGTCCAGCCCCGCCGCGACCCGTCTCAGGTCGGCCCACGGCACACCCACCCCGCCGCCCGGGGCGTGCGGGTTCAGCCAGAGCCCCCAGCGGGTCCGGTACAGCGAGGCCGCGATCTCCCGGCCGGAGATCACCTCGTGCGCCCGCGCCCAGCCGGACGCCGCCAGCTGCTCGGGCGAGGTGACGGCCGGCGCGTAGCCGTGGCCGCTGATCTCCATGTTCCCGTACTGGGCGTCCGCGCTGCCCGGCGTGCCGTGCCACAGCAGCATCCAGACCCGGCCCTCGGCGAGCGCGTTCAGCATCGTCTCGTAGGCCTCGTAGCGCTCCGGCGCCACCTCGCGCAGGGCGCGCTCCAGCGCGCCCGGATCCGGGCGTCCGGTGGGCGCCTGGCCCCAGGGCCCCGGTGCACCGCCAGCTACCGATCCCGCACTCATGCGCCCACCTCGCTGCGCCTCTTCGTTCCTCGTCGTCACCGGCGGCCCGGCGGCCGTCAGCACGCACCCTATGGGGCACCGACGACCGCCGCCACGCCGACGTGCCAGGGTCAGGGCCTGTCCGGGTACCGCTCCCCCGCCCGAGCCCGCTCCGACGGGTGCCGGGCGGGCGGCCGGGGCCGGATCAACCCCGCGCGTAGAAGGGGGCGACCCGGTTCACCAACCAGTCGACCACCGGATCGTCCGCGAGGTCGAGCAGTACGAGGTGGACGCCGCCGGGCAGCGGCGCGGTTCCCAGCGCGCGCCCCAGCGCCTCGTTCACCGCCCCCGGGTCGGCCGGGGCCAGCGGGTCCAGCTGGACGCCGACGAACATCACGGTCGGCTCGCCCTCGACGCTGGCCAGCGCCCGCCGGGCGGTCAGCACCCCCGGCAGCGCCGAAAGTTCGGCGCGGCAGGCGGCCAGGAACAGCTCCGGGTCCTCGCCCGGCACCGGCTCGCGCAGCGCCACCCGGCCGCCGGACGGCGCGTCGGGGGCGGCCTCCCAGCGGTCCTCGCGCGGCCCGCGGCGCAGCTCGGCCACGCCCTCCGGCGGCACCGGGATGCCCACCGGCGCCTCGGGGTTGACGGCGATGCCGACGCCCAGCGGCAGGCCGCGGGCGAACTCCCAGACCGGCGCGACGGCGAACGCCATCCCCGGCACCTGCTGGAGGAACACCTCCTGCGAGGAGAACACCGGGACATAGGGGTCGCCGGCCAGCTCGAAGGTCGGCAGGTCCAGCGCCTGCCCCCGCGGGTCACCGCCGGCCGGCAGCGGGATCCACACCTGGCTGCGCGCCAGCACCTCGATCACCCGCGGGGTCGCGCCCGGGTCGCCGAGCGCGGCGGTGAGCACCTGCTCCAGCTCGTTGGCCGGCCAGGCCCCGCCCGAGGGCGCCGACTCCGGTCCGCCCCAGCCCTGCTGCTCCACCGGGTTCCCCATGCGCCCCTGTACCGCCCTCCGCTCGCCGATCCCCGCAGCCTAGCGGTCGGCGGACGCGGAGGGCCCGGGAGGCGGCCCCCTCTCCCCTGATCCGCGGGGACGTGCCATGATGTGCGCGTCTGCGGTGGCATCCACCCAGGCCCCTTCAACTCCATACCGGCCGCTCGAACCCGCGCGGGAGAGTCCGGAGTGCCCCGTCCTGGCGGCACAGCCGGCGCCGAAGGAGCAAGTCCTCCCCGGAATCTCTCAGGCCCCCCTACCGCACGGGCTAGGCAGATCTGGAAAGCGGTGCACGGCCCTGCCGTCCACCCACCCACGGTGCAAGCCGCCATGCTGTCCCTTGCAGGGCAGTGGACGGTGAAGCTCTCAGGTCCGACGACAGATGGGGAGACCCAGCCGCCGCATGCCCGCGCGCAGGGTCCGCCGCCCCCTGCAGGGCCGGTCCCGGCGCGCGCACCCCTGAGTGCCCCGACCGAGGAGTTCCTGGCCATGTCGTCCCTCCGCCTCACCGCGCTCGACGCGCTGCACCGCGCCCTCGGCGCCACCATGACCGACTTCGCCGGCTGGGACATGCCGCTGCGCTACGGCAGCGAGCGCGAGGAGCACCTCGCCGTCCGCACCAAGGCCGGCCTGTTCGACCTGTCCCACATGGGCGAGATCACCATCACCGGCCCGCAGGCCGGCGAGATGCTGGACCACGCCCTGGTCGGCTTCGTCTCCGCGCTCGGCGTGCTGCGCGCCCGCTACACCATGATCTGCGCCGAGGACGGCGGCATCCTGGACGACCTGATCGTCTACCGCCTGCGCGAGGACGCCTTCCTGGTCGTCGCCAACGCCTCCAACGCCCAGCTGGTGCTGGACGAGCTGATCGCCCGCGCCAAGGGCTACAACGCCGTCGTCTCCGACGACCGCGACGCCTACGCGCTGATCGCCGTCCAGGGCCCGGAGTCCACCGCGATCCTGGCCGACACCACCGAGGCCGACCTGCCCGGCCTGAAGTACTACGCGATCCTCCCCGCCCAGGTGGCCGGCCGCGACGTGCTGCTCGCCCGCACCGGCTACACCGGCGAGGACGGCTTCGAGATCTTCTGCAGCCCGGGCGACGCCGAGCGGATCTGGCAGGCGCTGACCGGGGCCGGCGCCGACCGCGGTCTGATCCCGTGCGGCCTGTCCTGCCGCGACACGCTGCGCCTGGAGGCCGGCATGCCGCTGTACGGGCACGAGCTGTCCACCGACCTGACCCCGTTCGACGCCGGACTCGGCCGGGTCGTCCGCTTCGACAAGACCACCAACGAGGGCGCCTTCATCGGCCGCAAGGCCCTGGAGCGGGCCGCCGCCGAGGCCGACGCCAACCCGCCGCGGGTGCTGGTCGGCCTGGTCTCCGAGGGCAAGCGGGTGCCGCGCGCCGAGTACACCGTGGTCTCCCCGGACGGCGCGCCGATCGGCCGGATCACCTCCGGCGCGCCCTCCCCCACCCTGGAGAAGCCGATCGCGATGGCCTACGTGGACGCGGCCCACGCCGCCCCCGGCACCACCGTCGCGGTGGACGTGCGCGGCAAGCACGAGCCGGTCCAGGTCGTCGCGCTGCCGTTCTACAAGCGGGCCCGCTGAGGCTCCGTCCCACCTGTCCCCCCGCGAGGCACGTCCGCGCCCCGGGCCGCTTCGCCGTACCCGCTTCCCATCCTGGAGAATGACGCCATGAGCAACCCCGAGCACCTGCAGTACACCGAGGAGCACGAGTGGCTGACCACCGCCGAGGCCGGTGAGGTCGCCACGGTCGGCATCACCAAGCACGCCGCCGACGCGCTCGGTGACATCGTCTACGTGGACCTCCCCGAGGTGGGCGCGACGGTGACCGCCGGCGAGACCTGCGGCGAGCTGGAGTCCACCAAGTCGGTCAGCGACCTGTACTCGCCGGCGACCGGCGAGGTCGTCGAGGTCAACGAGGCCGTCAAGGACGACAACAGCCTGGTCAACGGCGAGCCCTTCGAGGGCGGTTGGCTCTTCAAGGTCCGCGTCGAGTCGACCGGTCCGCTGCTGAGCGCCGACGAGTACACCAAGATCACCAACCCCTCGGCCTGAGTCTCCCGACGGGGCGGCCACCCGCCGCGGCCGCCCCGTCGCCCCGCCGGCCTCCTCCCTCTCACTCCCGGGAAGACCCCACCATGACGGTTCTGAACCAGTCCCTGCACGCCCTCGACCCGGAGATCGCCGCCGCGGTCGACGCCGAGCTGCACCGCCAGCAGACCACCCTGGAGATGATCGCCTCCGAGAACTTCGCCCCGGTGGCGGTCATGGAGGCCCAGGGCTCGGTGCTGACCAACAAGTACGCCGAGGGCTACCCCGGCCGCCGCTACTACGGCGGCTGCGAGCACGTCGACGTCGTCGAGCAGATCGCGATCGACCGGATCAAGGCCCTGTTCGGCGCCGAGCACGCCAACGTCCAGCCGCACTCGGGCGCGCAGGCCAACGCCGCCGCGATGTTCGCGCTGATCAAGCCGGGCGACACCATCCTGGGCCTGAACCTCGCCCACGGCGGCCACCTGACCCACGGCATGAAGATCAACTTCTCCGGGAAGCTCTACAACGTGGTGCCGTACCACGTCGACGACAAGACCGGCCAGGTCGACATGGCCGAGGTCGAGCGCCTCGCCAAGGAGCACCGGCCGCAGCTGATCATCGCCGGCTGGTCCGCCTACCCGCGCCAGCTCGACTTCGCCGAGTTCCGCCGGATCGCCGACGAGACCGGCGCGCTGCTGATGGTCGACATGGCCCACTTCGCCGGCCTGGTCGCCGCAGGCCTGCACCCCAACCCGGTGCCGTTCGCGGACGTGGTCACCACCACCACCCACAAGACCCTGGGCGGCCCGCGCGGCGGCGTCATCCTCTCCAAGGCCGAGCACGCCAAGAAGATCAACTCCGCGGTCTTCCCCGGCCAGCAGGGCGGCCCGCTGGAGCACGTCATCGCCGGCAAGGCCGTCGCCTTCAAGGTCGCCGCCTCGGAGGAGTTCAAGGAGCGCCAGCAGCGCACCCTGGACGGCGCCCGGATCCTCGCCGAGCGCCTGCTCCAGGCCGACGTCACCGAGGCCGGCGTCTCGGTGCTGTCCGGCGGCACCGACGTCCACCTCGTCCTGGTCGACCTGCGCAACAGCCAGCTGGACGGCCAGCAGGCCGAGGACCGCCTGCACGAGGTCGGCATCACGGTCAACCGCAACGCCGTCCCGAACGACCCGCGCCCGCCGATGGTCACCTCCGGCCTGCGGATCGGCACCCCGGCGCTCGCCACCCGCGGCTTCCTGGCCGAGGACTTCCGCGAGGTCGCCGACATCATCGCCGAGGCCCTGAAGCCGGCCTTCGACGAGACCGTCGCCGAAGGCCTGAAGGCCCGGGTCACCGCCCTGGCCGAGAAGTACCCGCTGTACCCGAACCTGTAGGTCCCTCCTGTTCGACCACGGGTGACCGGGCTCACGCCGCCCTGACACCGGGGATTCCGGGGCACCGCGCACACTGGAAGGTGCGCGCGGTGCCCCGACCCGTGTCGGCCGCCCGACCCACCACCTCCGCCACTGCCGTCCCTCCCTCCCCGCCGGCACCACCCACGAGACCAGACAAGGACGTCACTCCGTGGCCATCAGCGTCTTCGACCTCTTCTCCATCGGCATCGGCCCGTCCAGCTCCCACACCGTCGGCCCGATGCGCGCCGCCCGGATGTTCGCCCGCCGCCTGAAGTCGGAGGGCCTGCTGACCGAGGTGACGGCCGTCCGCGCCGAGCTGTTCGGCTCACTGGGCGCCACCGGCCACGGCCACGGCACCCCGAGGGCGGTGCTGCTGGGCCTGGAGAACAACTCCCCGCGCACCGTCGACGTCGACCAGGCCGACCGGGACGTCGAGCGGATCACCGCCGAGAAGCGGCTCCAGCTGGTCGGCAGCCACGCCATCGACTTCGACCCCGACACCCAGCTGGTGCTGCACCGGCGGCGCTCGCTGCCGTACCACGCCAACGGCATGACCCTCTGGGCCTACCGGGCCGACGGCTCCACCGTGCTGGAGAAGACCTACTACTCGGTCGGCGGCGGCTTCGTCGTCGACGAGGACGCGATCGGCGCGGAGCGGGTCAAGCCCGACGACACCGTGCTGAAGTACCCCTTCCGCACCGGTGACGAACTGCTCCGGCTCAGCCGGGAGACCGGCCTGTCCATCTCCGGCCTGATGCTGGAGAACGAGAAGGCCTGGCGCACCGAGGAGGAGATCCGGGCCGGCCTGCTGGAGATCTGGCGGGTCATGCAGGAGTGCGTCCGGGCGGGCATGTCCCGCGAGGGCATACTCCCCGGCGGCCTGAAGGTGCGCCGCCGCGCCGCCTCGGGCGCCCGGGCGCTGCGCGCCGAGGGCATCGGCCCGGCCAACGCGATGGAGTGGGTGACCCTCTACGCGATGGCGGTCAACGAGGAGAACGCCTCCGGCCGCCGGGTGGTCACCGCCCCGACCAACGGCGCGGCCGGCATCATCCCCGCCGTCCTGCACTACTACCTGAACTTCATCCCCGGCGCCGACGAGGACGGCATCGTCCGCTTCCTGCTCGCCGCGGGCGCGATCGGCATGCTCTTCAAGGAGAACGCCTCCATCTCCGGCGCCGAGGTCGGCTGCCAGGGCGAGGTCGGCTCGGCCTGCTCGATGGCGGCCGGCGGCCTCGCGGAGGTCCTCGGCGGCTCGCCCGAGCAGGTCGAGAACGCCGCCGAGATCGGCATCGAGCACAACCTGGGCCTCACCTGCGACCCGGTCGGCGGCCTGGTCCAGATCCCCTGCATCGAGCGCAACGGCATGGCGTCGGTGAAGGCCGTCACCGCGGCCCGGATGGCACTGCGCGGCGACGGCCGCCACCACGTCTCCCTCGACAAGGCGATCAAGACCATGAAGGAGACCGGTGCGGACATGAAGATCAAGTACAAGGAGACGAGCCGCGGCGGCCTCGCCGTCAACGTCATCGAGTGCTGACACCGCACCCCCGCACGGCCGCACCCCCGCCCCACCGGCGGGGGCGCGGCCGTTCCCTCCGGACCCGACCCCTGCCGCAGGTGCCCGCCTGCTCAATCCCTCAGGACGATCGCCCGTACGCCCGGCAGATCGGCGAAGGCGGCCGAGGCGTCGATGGTGACCACCGTCCGGGCGGTTGCGAGCGCCGTGGCCGCGATGATCAGGTCGTGGGCACCACGCGGACGGCCCTGTCGGCGGACGTGCGCCATCAGCCGCGCATGAATGCGGGCCGTGTCGGGGGTGTAGTCCTCCACCGGCACGACCGCGAGCACGGCGTCGACGAAGCCCTGCCGCCCGAGCCGACGGGACTCGTTCGCGAGTTCGACCCCCAGGTGGAGTTCGGCCGCCGTCACGGCCGCGATCGCCACGTCGTCATCCGGGTCGAACAGGCTCGCACTCCCGTGGCGCTCCGCGCGGATCAGCACACCGGTGTCGAGAATCAGTCGACGGGCCACTCGGCCACCTTGTCCTCAAGCACGGAGCGTGCGGACGCGATGTCCGCGGCGAAGTCGTCGTCCGGTTGGAAGCGCCGCAGCACGTCGTTGAGGGCGGCCCCGTTGCCGACCGGGGCCGGCCCGATGACGGCGATCCGCCGACCACCACGCGTCACCACGATCGTCTCGCCGTGTTCCGCCGAGTCGAGCACGGCGGCGAAGCTTCTCGAAGCCTCGGTTGCGGTCATCAGCCTCATGGAATCAGATTATCTGAGACACCTGACGCACGTCCATGGAATCGACGGACAGGACACGCCGCGCGAAGTCCGCCCGACCCCGGTCAGGCGGCGGGCAGGCGACGGCGGAGCTCCTCGGGGGTGAAGTCCTTCAGGTGGGTGAGGAAGATCCACACGTGGCCCGAGGGATCCTTGAGGATGGCGGTGCGGTCGCCGTGGAACATGTCGGTCGGCGGCTGGAGGATCTCCGCGCCGGCCGCGCCGGCGCGCTCGGCAAGGGCGTCGACGTCCGGGACGTAGACGTGCAGGGCGACGCTGGTGCCGCCGAGCGCCGCCGGGGCGGTGAACGGCCCCCCGCCCCCGCCGGAGTCCCCCAGCATCAGCACCGACGGACCGATGCTGATCTCCGCGTGCAGGACGCCGCCGTCGGGGGCGTCGATCCGGATGTCCTGGCGGGCGCCGAAGGCCCGCTGGTAGAAGTCGATCGCGGCGGCGGCGTCGTCGACCATGATGTGCGGGACGACGGCGTAGCGGTAGCGCTCGGGAACGACGCTGTCGGTGGTGGTCATGGTCATGACGGTTCCCCCTCGGAAGCTGCCGCCGGCCGGTACCGGCGGTCCCGGGGACGACCGTAGGACCTGAAGTCGACTTCAGGTCAAGCTCGGCCGAGGGCGGACCCGAAAGCATCTCTACATATGCCGACTTCATGGCTATCCTGCTGGAGTGAAGGTGACACCCCAGCTGCTGCGCGTGCTCCGGGCGTTCGTCGACGACCCCGCCGGCCGGAGGTACGGCTACGAGTTGATGACGGCCGCCAAGCTGTCGAGCGGGACGCTCTACCCGCTGCTGGCCAGACTTGAGGGCGAGGGAATGGTCGAGTCCGCCTGGGAAACACCCGGCGACGAAGCGCAACGCCCCCGGAAGTACTACCGCCTGACGGGCGAAGGGGTGCGTTTCGCCCGGTTGGAGTTGGCTGCCGCATTCGAGCAGGGCCGGCCCGCGCCCGGCGCCAGGACCCGGCCCGCCCTGGGGGACGCGCTGTGAGGGTTCCTCCGGTCGAGCGTGCGGCGCGTGCCGTCACGGCCGCGCTGCTCCGCGCCGCCTGCTACGAACTGCCCGCGGAGGAGGCGCACGAGCGGTCGGAGGAATGGGCGGCGGAGTGCGACGCGATCGTCGCGCATCACGAGGGCGCGTCCGTGACCGGCGCTGTCGCACTGGTGAGGTTCGGCCTCGGCCTGGTCCGGGGCTATCGCCTCGGCCCCGACGCGCCGGGGCGTGAGCGGGGGTCGATCTCGGTCGGCGCCGCGCTGGTGATCGGCCCCCTGGCCGGGACGGCTGTCGCTCTGCTCCAGGGCGACTGGGACCTCGCACTGGTCGGAGCGCTGGTCACGGGCGGCGCCTCGTACGGCAGCCGCAATCTGCCGGAGAGTCCCACCGACCGATACCGGGACGCCGAGGCGGAGCAGCGGGGCGGGCGGGCGCGGCCACGAGTCGAGGGGGAGAAATGACGACCTGGGGTGGAGCTCTCACCCTGCTCGAAGGCGTTCTGGTGCGCTGGCCCTGGTGGGCGCTGCTGATCGGCGTACTGGCATGGGTCGTGGTCTACATATGTCGGCAGCTCGTCCTCTACCGGCTGCTGTCCAAGGCGCTGGACAAGGTCGACGCGAAGCAGGTGCCACAGGTGGTCGCCGTGCTGGCCGGATCGCGGCGGACCGCCGGCTTTCGACTGCCGGGGCGACGTCGGCCGTGACTCCTTCCCGCTCGGGCGACTATCCCTTCAGCTCAAACCAGACGGTTTTGCCGATGTGGCCCGGGCCTCGGGGGTGGGCGCCCCAGGTGGTGGCGAGGGCGGCGACGAGTTCGAGGCCTCGGCCGCAGTCGTCGTCGGGGCCGGCGTGGCGTGGGACGGGGAGTCGGGAGTCGGCGTCGGAGACCTCGATGCGGAGGGTGAGGTCGTCGAGGACGGCGCAGGCGACGAGGAGGTGGCGGTCGCGCGGGGCCCTGGCGTGTCGGCAGGCGTTGGTGGCGAGTTCGCTGAGGAGCAGCAGGGCCGTCTCGGTGGTCTCGTCCGGGACGCGCCACTCGTGAGCCTGCCGGAGGAGTGCGACGCGGGCACGGCCGACGCTGCGGGGGTGGCGGGGGAACGTCCACTCGACCATGGGAGTCCTTGACGGGGAGGAGGGGGGCGTCACTCACGGGAGGGGAGTTCGGCCATTTCACGTTCCAGATAACGAGGTGGGGGCATAGCCTCGGGAGTTGCACCTCAGGTACACCGGCGAGGTGACTCGCCGTCCGACCGCACACGATGGGGGTCCGGGATGGGCGCGCCCGCGCAGCCGCCGATGGCTTGGAAGTACTGCGGAGACCAGATCAAGCGGTGGCGCGCTCAAGCGGGGGTGACGCGGGAGGAGTTGAGCCGCGCGGCCAACTACGACATCGAGAGCGTGCGGTCGATGGAGTCGGGGAGGCGGAAGCCGTCGCTGAAGCTGTTGGAGACGGCGGATGAACTGTGCGACGCGCGGGGGATGCTGCTGGGGGCGAAGGACTACCTCATTCCGGAGAAGTTCTCGTCCTACTCGCGCGGATACACGCAGGCCGAGAGCGAGGCCATCGCGCTCCAGGCCTACTCGGCCCTCCTTGTACCGGGCTTGCTGCAAACCGAGGAGTACGCGCGCGAGACGATCAGCAACTCCTATCCACCACTGGACGACGAAACGGTCGAAGCGCGTGTCACTGGCCGAATGCAGCGCCAGGAGCGACTGACAAGCTCCCCGACCGTGTTCCATGGTTTCGTCATCTACGAGGTCGCCCTGCGAGCACCCATCGGCGAACCCGGACTCATGAAGCGGCAGTTGAACCACCTGCTGGAAATCGGCCGACTGCGCAACGTCTCCATTCAGGTGCTGCCGATCAGCCGTGCCGCCTACGCCGCCCTGAACGGCCCCATCATTCTGCTGGAAACTCCCGATCACGAACAACTCGCTTACGTCGAAGGCCAGAACACGGGCATCCTGTATGCCGACGCCGCGCGAGTGAACGTCATTGCCCAGCGTCATGGCATGATCCGCATGCAGGCCCTCAGCATCGAGGAGTCCGAAGCGTTCATCAGAGGGGTAGTGGAAGAGCTATGAGCAGCAAGTGGTTCAAGTCCAGCTACAGCACGACCGACGGCGGGGAGTGCATCGAGATTGCCCCCTCCCCCTCCTCCGTCCTCGTCCGCGACTCCAAGGACAAGGCCGGTCCCCGGCTCTCCTTCTCCCCCTCCGCCTGGGCGGACTTCGTCGCCTTCGCCTCCGAAGCTCAGGTGCCGGAAGGCGAGTGACCCCCATAGGAATGGGCGGGTAACCACCTCCCACCCTCCCGCCCAAGTAGGCCTCTAGCCAGTCGATATGACTTATCGTCACTGTTCGCCACGGTGCATCACGACCATGTAGCGTGCGGCTCAGACGAAACGACCCCCGCCGGTGCTGCGAACACCGAACGGGGGTCTGACCTTCACGATCGAAATCAGAGGTCGATCCTGTGGCTAGCCACGACTTTAGCGCCATCACGCTCCCGCCCGGGCCGGAACTCGCCTCTCCGGGCTACGGAAAGCGCTGCGCCCCCGGTGAACTCCCCCGCGAGGCCGGCGACTTCGCACACCTGCCCGTTCGCGAGGCGTACCTCGCCAACATGATCGACCGGTTCCCCGAGGGTGCGGCGATGGACGTGAAGTCCCTCGCCGCCTTCAACCCGCTCTACGGGCAGCAGGCCGTCCGCACCGCGCTCAACAACCTCTCCGCCGCCGGCCATCTGCGCCGGGTCCGCGAACGCGTCGGCGCCGACCGCTCCCAGTGGGTGTTCCGGACGTACTTCTCCCGCACCCCGCGCGGCGACGGCTGGTGGAACCACTTCATCGCCACCGGCGAGGCACTGCCCGAGGCCGCACTGCCCGAGGCCGCGCGCCCCCGGGAGGAGTCAACCGACGTCCAACCCCCTCCCCCGGAAGAGACCCCCGCCTACCGCGCGCTCGCCGACCTCGGGGTCGCCGACCGCCGCCTCGCCCTCTCCGCCGCCGACTGCGCGGCCCTCGAACCGCTCGCCGCCGAGTGACTGGCCCGGGGTACCACCGAGGACGTGTTCCGCTCGGCGATGACCGCCGGCCTGCCGCCGGAGATCCACAGCCCGGCCGCGTTCACCCGCAGACGGCTGGTCGACAAGCTCCCGCCGATCCGCCCGGGACACCCGGGACACCCGGGACACCCGGCCGCCGTCCCGCCGGTGACCCGCCTCGCCGAGTGCACCGACTGCCGCGTCCCGGCCCGCCCGAACGCCCTGCTCGGCGGCCTCTGCCGGGCCTGCCGCACGGGCGGCCGGTCGATCGCACCGCCACCGTCCGCGCGCCTGACCCCCACCGCCGTGCACCGGCACGCCGCCCGCGCCAGGGCAGCCCTGTTCGCGGGCGCCCACCGCGTCAATCATGAATAATCTCAGGCGCGGACGTGAACTTATGCAAATTCCCAAGGTGAACTAAGTTACAAACCTTGAAATCCAAGCCACCCGGTTTGCCCACATGCTGAGATCCGTGCGATAGTCGAAGCAATGAAGACTTCGGCCCGCCCGACCCGGCACGGCCGACACCCATCGCACGGCACGCACCCCCTTGGCCGCGCGATGACCTGCAAGGGCCCCCAGCCGCCGGATCACGGCGAAGTCGGGGGCCCTGCGTGTTTCCCGGACCGGATCAGACCCGCTCGCGCACCTTCAGCTCGAACCAGACGCCCTTGCCGCGCGGCAGCAGATCGGCGCCCCAGCGGTCCGCCAGGTCGTCGACCACCTGCAGCCCGCGCCCGCGCTCGGTGACCGGCAGCGGCTCCGCGATGATCATGCAGGGCAGCGACCGCGAGGAGTCCCGCACCTCCACCCGGACCCAGCCCGGCTTGCGCGCCACATGGAGCCCGACGGTCCGCCCGGCGGCGTGCCGCACGGCGTTGGCGACCAGCTCGCTGGTGAGCAACTCGCCCACCTCCAGGTGCTGGTGCAGCTCCCAGGCCCCCAGGACCGCGAGCACCAGCCGGCGCGCCAGCGGCCCGGTCGCCGGCCGGGACGGGAGCCGCACCTCGCCCGACGTCGTCCGGTCGCACAGCCGGCCGACGTAGAGCCGCTCCAGTTCGTCGCAGCTGAGTCGCTCCAGCGCCGCCAGGTCATCCTGGAACGAGGCCCACGACGATGCGTCAGCGACCAAGCTGGAACCCGGAAGTGATGACTGATCTGTTTCGCCCCAACCCGCCATGCGACCCATCATTGCGGAACGCAAGCGGCCGCGTACGGACAATGAACAAACGATCACTACTCTTTCGGCATATGCCGGGTGCAACCCGAACCCGCGTTCGTACGGGCCGGGCCGCCCCCGTGCCGATGTGCTACCAGGCGCTCCAGTCCATGTTCCAGCCGCTGAGGCCGTTGTCCGGCTTGACCTGCCCGCGCGTGGAGTTCAGCACCGTGACGATGTCCCCGATCAGCGAACCGTCGTAGAACTTGCCCGCCTCGGTGCCCGGTGCGCCGCCCTTGACGTCCTGGAGGGCCACGCAGCCGTGGCTGGTGTTCTCGGTGCCGAACACCGAGGCGGGGCGCCACCAGTTGCCGTGCACGTAGGTGCCGCTGTCGGTCAGCCGCATCGAGTGCGGAACCTGCTTGTCGTAGGGCTCGCCGGTCATGCCGGGCAGGGTGCTGGACTGCATCCGCACCACGCCCTCCTTGGACATCACGACCATGGTGCCGTTCCAGGTCGGGAACTCGGAGTCGCCCGAGGTGATGTTCAGGACCGAGCTCTGGCCGTCCCGGACCACCGTCATCTTGTGCGTCTTGGCGTCAACGGTCGAGATCTGGGATCGCCCGATAGTGAAGGGCTCGTCCCGGTCCACTCCCCCGTAGACGCCCGGCGCGATCTCCACGCTCTTCAGCCGGTACTTGACGGTGACCTTGGTGCCGGGGGTCCAGTGCTTCTCGGGACGGAAGTCCAGCCGGCGGTTGCCGAACCAGTGGCCCTTGACCACGGTGCCGTTGTCGGTCTCGAAGGTGATGCCCCGGGCCACCGCCTCCTTGTTCTTCACGTCCTTGTCGAAGGTGACCGAGACGATCATGCCGACGCCGTAGGTGGCGTTGTCCTGGACGTTGTCGCTCGCCTTCGACTCCCGCTCGGGCGCCAGCGTGCTGAAGCCGCTCACCGCCTCGACGGCCACGCCGCCGGCGTCCTCCGCCAGCGCGCTCACCTGGTACGCGGTGCCGACCGCCAGCGGGCCGGACGGCGCCCAGCTCGACCCGTCGGCGGCCAGGGCGCCGGCCACCTCCTTGCCGGTCTTGTCGCTCACCTTGACGGTGGTGAGCTTGCCGCCGGCGACCGCGACCTTGAGCGCGCCGTTCGGGGCGACGTCCACCGCGCCGTTCTTCGGCTGGATGTCCACCACGGCCTGCGAGGCCTTGGGTGCGGCGCTCGTGGCGGCCGGCGAGGCCGGGGCCTCGGACGACGAACCGGCCGGCGCGGCGGCCGACCCGGCCGAGGAAGGGCTCCCCGCGGTCGCGCCGCCCCCCAGTTCGGCCTTGGCGGCCGTCCCGCCCCCGCCGCCGCCCCCGCCGCAGGCACTGGTCAGCACCAGTGCGCCCCCGATCAGCCCCGCGGCCATCACCTTGCGTATCGACGTCACCGTCGTCCCCCTTTTGTGTCACACCGTTCGACACTTACACGCACCGCACACGGAAAAGGTTGCGCCGTTCGGGGGGTCACCGGCCCCGGAAACGCGGCCGGCCCGACCCCAACGAGTGAGGATCGGGCCGGCCGTGGCCGTTCCGCGACCGGCGGAGGCTACCGCGGGGTAGCGTCTACCGGTTCGGAGTAGGGGCTACCAGTTCGCCCAGCCGATGTTCCAGCCGCTCAGGCCGTTGTCGGGGGCGACGGTCTTCTCCTTCGAGTTCTTGATGGTGATGACGTCACCGATCATCGAGTCGTTGAAGAACTTGCCCGCCACCGAGGCGTCGCTGCCGCCCTTCTCGTCCTGCATCGAGATGCAGCCGTGGCTGGCGTTGGTCTTGCCGAACGGGTTGGCCCAGTAGTTGCCGTGCACGAAGGTGCCCGAGTTGGTCAGCCGCATGGCGTGCGGCACGTCCGGGATGTCGTACTCGCCGCCGAGGCCGACGGTCTGCGAGTTCATCCGGGTGACCTTCTCCTTGGACATCACCACCATGGTGCCGTTCCAGGAGGGGTTCTTCTCGTCGCCCAGGGTCACCGGCACGGTGTGGCTCTCGCCGCCCCTGGTCACCGTCATCTGGTGGGTGGCCGAGTCGGCCACCGAGACCTGCGAACGGCCGATGGTGAACGGCTCGTCCTTGTCGATGTCGCCGTAGACGCCCGGGGCGATCTCGACGTTCTTCAGCCGGTACTTGATGACGACCTTGGTACCCGGCGTCCAGTACTTCTCGGGCCGGAAGTCCAGGCGCTTCGCGCCGAACCAGTGGCCCTTCACGGTGGTGCCGTCGCTGGCCTCGAAGGTGATGCCCTGGACCACCGCGTCCTTGTTCTTGATCTCCTTGTTGAAGACCACCGACACGATCATGCCGACGCCGTAGGTGGCGTTGTCGGCGATGTTGTCGTTGGTGGAGACCTTCTTCGCCGGGGTCAGCGTGGTGAACGAGGTGGTCGACGCGGCCACCAGGCCCTCGGCGTCGGTGGCCTGGGCGTTCACCTTGTACGCCATGCCCACGGCCAGCGGCGCGCTGGGCTTCCACCCGCTGCCGTCCGCGCTGATGGCGCCCGCGACCGGCTTGCCCTCCTTGTCGGTCACCTCGACCGTGGTGAGCTTGCCGCCGGTCACCCCGACCTTGAGCGCGCCGTCCGGGGCGACGTCCTGGGCGCCGTCCTTGGGCTCGACGCTGACCACGGCGGCCGAGGTCTTCGGCGTGGCCGAGGTCTGGCCGGGCGCCGGCGTGCCGCCGCTACCGGGGTCCCCCGTGCCGCCGGCGGCCGCCGTGGTGGCCTTGTCACCGCCCGCGGCCTTGTCGTCGTCCCCGCCCCCGCTGTTGCAGGCCGCGGTCAGCAGCAGAACCCCGCCCATCGCCAACGCCACCGCGCTCTGACGCAGACGGCGGCTGGTGACGGTGGTACGTATCGCGGCGTCGGCCGCCCTAACCGGCTTCACGGTCTCTCCCCTCCCGGTGTCCAACTCTGTGGACGCGCTCTCACCCGGACGGGTTGCACCGGACCGGTGATCTTTCGCGCCGGGCTTCGGCGCGGCAAGCAGGATAGCTGGGCCGATCGGGTGAATCCTGGGAGGGTTACCGGTGAACGCGGGTGAAGATCGTCGGCAGACGGCCGTCAGGGCCTGGCCACCGGGGACGGACCGGCGGCGGCGCTCGGGGAGGGGCCGGTGCCCGGGCCCTGGGAAGAGGCCGGACCGGGGCTCGGGGAGGCGCCCGGAGCGGGGACGGCGGACGGCCCGGCGGACGGGGCGCCGGGCGGGCTCGCGGTGGCCCGGAGGGCGCTCCCGGCCACCCACTGCGCCCAGGGCAGATTCCAGCCGTTCAGACCGTTGCTCGGCGGCACCACGTCCCCCGTCGAGGCCCGCACCTCCAGCACGTCCCCCGGGATCGTGTGCTCGAACAGCCAGCCCGCCGGGCTCTCGCCGCTCGTCCCGCCCTTGACGTCGGCCAGGCCGATGCAGCCGTGGCTGGTGTTGGCGGTGCCGAACACCGACGGGTCGGCCCAGTAGTTGCCGTGCACGAAGGTGCCCGAGTTGGTCAGCCGCATCGCGTGCGGCACGTCCTTGATGTCGTACTCGTCGCCCATCCCGACGGTCTGCGAGTTCATCCGGGTGACCCGGTACTTCTCGGACACCACGAGCACGCCCCGGTACGTCGTGTGCCTGGCGTCCCCGCCGGACACCTTGAGCGTGCGCACCACCCGGCCGCCCTGGCCGGCCCGGACGGTGAGGGTGTGGGCGTCCAGGTCGACGGTGGAGACCTGGGCCCGGCCGACGGTGAAGCGGACGTCCTTGTTCTGGGTGCCGAACTCGCCCGGCGCGCCCTGCACGTCCTTGAGCCGCAGCGCGACCGTCACCCTGGTGCCCGGCGCCCAGTACCGGTCGGGGCGGAAGTCCAGCCGCTGGCCGCCGAACCAGTGCGCGGCCACCTCCACCGGCGGGTCGGCGGTCACCGTGATCGCGCGCTCCACCGCCGCCCGGTCGGTGACCGGGCGGCTGAACCGCAGCGAGACCGGCATGCCGACGCCGACCGTGGAGCCGTCCTCGGGGGTGAAGAAGGCGACGAAGGTGTGCGCCCGCGCCACCGTCGAGAAGTCGGCGTGCTGGGCGGCCCGCTGCCCCTGGTCGTCCTCGGCCACGGCGTCCAGGGTGAACCTGGTGCCCAGCGGCAGCGGACCGTTCGGCGCCCAGCCGGTGCCGTCCGCGGAGAGCGAGCCGGGCACCTCGGAGCCCCGGGTGTCGGCCAGGCGCACGGAGACCAGCCGGCCCTGGGCCACCGTCACCCGGACCGGGCCGTCGGGCGGGAGGTTCTGGGTGTCGTCGGCGGGCAGCGCGGTGATCGCCGCCCGGGAGGCCGGCGGCGGACCGGCCGGCCCCGCCAGGACGGCGTCCTCGCTCGGGGGCTTCGGCGCCCCGCCGCCGCCGGAGCACCCGGTCAGCACCGCCAGGCAGCAGCCCACCGCCGCCAGCCGCCGTGCCCACATCCGTCCTCGGGGCCGCATTCCGGGGCCTCCCGCCGTATCCGTCCGATACCCCGCACAACGAGGGCACTCCCGGCAGGACACGCCGACACGCCGAAAACCCCCACCCCCACGGCCCAGTGCCGCGGCCTCGCCCGGGCGCCATCCGCCGGTAAGACGGTGTTCAGCCGCTTCCCTCCGGCGCGATCAGGGAATGAGACACCGGACGGGGTTCGGGACGCCCCGTCAGGGAGGGCACGCCATGGCGTCAGGGCAGGAGTCGGCGGCCGCCGTGCGCGCGCACGCCCCCGCGGCCGTCAACGGGCCCCGCGCGGACGGGCGCACCGCCGACCGGCCGGGCGGCGCGGTGCCCTGGCCGGGCAGCCGGCAACCGCTCGGCGCCCGCTTCCACCCCGGCCCGGACGGCCGGCCCGGCACCAACTTCGCGCTCTGGGCGGCCGGCGCCGAGGCCGTCGACCTCTGCCTCTTCGACGAGGACGGCCACGAGACCCGGCTGCGCCTCACCGAGCAGGACGCGCACACCTGGTACGGCTTCGTCCCCGGCGTCCTCCCCGGCACCCGCTACGGCTACCGGGTGCACGGCCGCTGGGACCCGTGGACCGGCGCCCGGTGGAACCCGGCCAAACTGCTGCTCGACCCCTACGCCCGCGCCGTCGACGGCGACTACACCGCGCACGACGCCGTCTGCGCCGCCGTCCGCAACTGGCCCGAGGCCGAGGTCGCCGACACCGTCCGGGACAACCGCGACTCGGCCCCCTACGTGCCCAGGGCCGTGGTCGTCCGGGACGACGACGACTGGTCCGACGACCACCGGCCGAAGACCCCCTGGGCCGAGACCGTCCTCTACGAACTGCACGTCCGCGGCTTCACCCGCCGCCACCCCGACGTGCCGCCCGAGCTGCGCGGCACCTACGCCGGACTGGCCCACCCCGCGGCGATCGCCCACCTCACCGGCCTCGGCGTCACCGCGGTCGAGCTGCTCCCCGTCCACCACCACGTCAGCGAGGACCACCTCCAGGCCCGCGGACTCGTCAACTACTGGGGCTACAACAGCGTCGGCTACTTCGCCCCGCACGCCGGCTACTCCGCCGCCGGTTCGCGCGGCGGCCAGGTCGGCGAGTTCAAGCGGATGGTCCGCGCGCTGCACACCGCCGGCATCGAGGTGATCCTCGACGTCGTCTACAACCACACCGCCGAGGGCGCCGAGCTGGGCCCAGCGCTGTTCCTGCGCGGCATCGACAACGCCGGCTACTACCGCCTGCCGCCCAACCGCCCGCGCGGCTACGCCGACTACACCGGCTGCGGCAACAGCCTGGACACCCGCCGCCCCCAGGTCGTCCGGCTGATCACCGACTCGCTGCGGTACTGGGTGCACGAGATGGGCGTGGACGGCTTCCGCTTCGACCTCGCCGCCACCCTCGCCCGCGGCGCCGACGGCGGCGTCACCATGGAGCACCCGCTGCTCGCCGCCATCGCCCAGGACCCGCTGCTCAGCCGGGTGAAGCTGATCGCCGAGCCCTGGGACGTCGGCCCGGGCGGCTACCAGGTGGGCGGGTTCCCGCCGCCCTGGGCCGAGTGGAACGACCGCTACCGCGACACCCTGCGGGACTTCTGGCGTGGCGCCCGCCCCGACGTCCGGGAGCTCGGCTACCGGCTCTCCGGCTCCTCCGACCTCTACCAGCGCGACGGCCGGCGCCCGTACGCGTCCGTCAACTACGTGACCGCGCACGACGGCTTCACCCTGCGCGACCTGGTCTCCTACGACCGCAAGCACAACGAGGCCAACGGCGAGGGCAACCGGGACGGCACCGACGACAACCGCTCCTGGAACCACGGCGCCGAGGGGGAGACCGCCGACCCCGCCGTCACCGCCCTGCGCCGGCGCCAGCTGCGCAACCTCACCGCCACCCTGCTGCTCTCCGCCGGCGTCCCGATGCTCACCGCCGGGGACGAGTTCGGCCGCACCCAGGGCGGCAACAACAACGCCTACTGCCAGGACAACGAGGTCGGCTGGCTGGACTGGACACTGCTCGACGACCCGGACTGGCGGAGCCTGTCCGCGTTCACCGCGCGGCTGGTCGCGCTCCGCCGCGAGCACCCGGTGCTGCGGCAGCGGGCGTTCTTCTCCGGCCGCGCCACCGGGCCGGGCGAGCGGCCCGACCTGGCCTGGTTCACCCCGCTCGGCAAGGAGATGACCGAGGCCGACTGGTTCGCGCCGACCGCCGCCCTGGGCATGCTGCTGACCGGCACCGCGATGTCCGAACGGGACGCGTGCGGCCGGCCGCTGCTCGACGACAGCTTCCTGCTGCTGCTCAACGCCGGACCCCGGCCGGTCCCCTTCACCCTGCCCGGCACCCCCCGGGCGGCCGACCGCACCCGGTACGAGACCGTCGTCGACACCGCCGCGGAGGACGGCGCCGGCCCCGCCGGGGAGCACCTCCCCGGCGCACCGGTGCTGCTCGGCGCCCGCGCCCTGCTCCTGCTCCGGGCCGTCCCCTGACGCTCCCCTGACGCCGTCCCCGGCCTCATCCCCGACCTCGCCCCCGACCCGGTCCCGACCTGGCCGGTAATCGACGACAGGTCCGAAAAACCGGATGAGAAATGACGGGCGCCCGGCCTACCCTCACGGCGATGGCCGAGAACCAAGCCCCCGACACCGCCCCCGGCACCGCGCCGACCGTCCCCCGCCGGTCGACGGTGCGCTCACTGCTGCGCCTGTGGCCCTACGTCCACCCGATCCGCGCGCGGCTGGCCGTCTCGATCACCGCCGCCCTGCTCGCCGCGCTCAGCACGCTGATCGTCCCGACCGTCCTCGGCCGGATCGTCGACGGCCCGATCGCCGAGCGCGACCTCGGCGGCCTCTGGGCGCCGGCCGTCCTGCTGCTCCTGCTCGGCCTCGCCGAGGCCGCCCTCTTCTACACCCGCCGGGTGGTGCTGGCCCGCCCCCTGGCCGGCGTCGAGACGGCGATGCGCGGCGACCTCTTCGCCAAGCTCCAGCGCCTGCCGGTGTCCTTCCACGACCGCTGGGGCTCCGGCCAGCTGCTCTCCCGGGCCACCGCCGACATGTACACCATGCGGCTGTTCCTGGCCTTCCCGCTGGTCTTCCTGATCGTCAACACGGTGACCTTCCTGGTCGGCACCGCCCTGATGTTCACCCAGGACTGGCGGCTGGCCCTGATCGTGCTCGGGCCGGCCGTCCCGCTGCTGGTGCTCACCCGCCGCTTCGAGGCCGGCTACTCCGGCGCCGCCCGCCGCGCCCAGGACCAGAACGGCGACCTCGCGACCGTCGTCGAGGAGTCCGTCCTCGGCATCCGGATCCTCAAGGCCTTCGGCCGCCACCGCTCAATGGCGGAGCGGTTCCGCGAGCACTCCCGCGAACTGCGCCGCACCGAGCTGCGGAAGGCCGGCCTGCTCGCCAACCTGTGGGCGGTCATCGTCGGCCTGCCCGAGCTGGCCCTCGGCTGCGCCCTCGCGGTCGGCGCCTACCTGGTCGCGCACGACGAGCTGAGCGCGGGCACCCTGGTCGCCTTCCTCTCCACCGCGCTCGCGCTGCGCTGGCCGGTCGAGTCGCTCGGCTGGCTGCTCGCCTACGCCAACGAGGCCGCCACCGCCACCGACCGCTACTTCGAGGTGCTGGACGAGCCGGAGGCGGAGAGCGCCGTGAGCGGCGCGGCCACCGGCAGCACCGCCGACGGGTCCGCCAGGCCTGCCGGGGCCCCGGACGGCATCCGGCTCACCGCCGTCCGCTTCCGCTACCCCGACGCGCCGGCCGGCACCCCCGACCTGCTCCGCGGCGTCGACCTGCACATCCGCAGCGGCGAGACGATGGCCCTGGTCGGCGCCACCGGCAGCGGCAAGACCACGCTCACCGCGCTGCTCCCCCGCCTCTACGAGGCCACCGGCGGCACCATCACCCTGGACGGCCGGGACATCCGCGAGATCGACCGCACCCGGCTGCGCGAGCTGGTCGCGGTCGCCTTCGAGGAGCCCACCCTCTTCTCCGCCAGCGTCCGGGACAACGTGCTGATGGGCGCCCCCGGCGCGGACGACGACCAGTTGCGCACCGCGCTCGCGACCGCCCAGGCCGGCTTCGTCGAGAAGCTGCCGGACGGCGTCGCCACCGAGGTCGGCGAGCAGGGCCTCAGCCTGTCCGGCGGCCAGCGCCAGCGCCTCGCCCTGGCCCGCGCCGTGGTCGGCGACCCGGCGTTCCTGGTGCTCGACGACCCGCTCTCCGCGCTGGACGTGCACACCGAGGCGCTGGTCGAGCGCGCCCTGCGCCAGGTGCTCGCCGGCACCACCGCCCTGGTGGTCGCGCACCGGCCGAGCACCGTGCTGCTCGCCGACCGGGTCGCCGTCCTCGCCGACGGCCGGATCGAGGCGGTCGGCACCCACCAGGAGCTGCTGCGCGACTCGGCGCGCTACCGCGAACTGATGTCGGGCGAGGCCGCCCTCGTCCCCGAGGGGAGCACCGCCCGATGACCGCCACCGTCGAACCCGCCGCCGCGCGCACCGACCCGGCCGCACCGGACGAGGAGGAGCTGCCGCCCCCGCCGGGCGACGAGGAGGACATCCCCGTCCCGCCCGGCGCGCCCCGCGCCCTGCTGCGCGCGCTGCTCGGCCCGCACCGCGGCCGGATCGCCGCCGCCATGGCGGTGATCCTGCTCCAGCAGGCCGCCCTCCAGGCCGGTCCGCTGCTGGTGGCGTTCGCGATGGACCGCGGCATCCCGGCCCTGCGCGAGGACGACGCCGGTCCGCTGATCGCGGTGGTCGTCGCCTACCTGGGCTGCGCGCTGCTCGGCACGCTGCTCCAGTGGTCCTTCATCAAGATCAGCGCCCGGGTCAACCAGGACATCCTGCTGGAGCTGCGCGGCCGGATCTTCCGGCACGCCCAGCGGCTCAGCCTGGACTTCCACGAGCGCTACACCTCGGGCCGGATCATCTCGCGCGCCACCAGCGACGTGGACGCGCTGCGCGAGCTGCTCTCCGAGGGCCTCCAGGAGCTGCTGACGGTCTTCCTCTCGGTCTGCTCCATCTCGGTCATCCTGCTGGTGCTGGACTGGCGGCTCGGTCTGGTCTCGCTGGCCTCCTTCCTGCCGCTCTGGCTGATCGCCCGCTCGTTCCGGCGCCGCTCGCGCCGGGTCTACCGGCGTTCGCGCACCGCGGCGGCCTCGCTGATCGTCCGCTTCACCGAGACCATGAACGGCATCCGCCCGGTGAAGGCGTTCCGCCGCGAGCGGGCCAACGACGCGGCGTTCGGCGTGGTGAACCGGCAGTCGGCCACCGCCACCCAGGACGGCCTGCTGGAGATCGCCCGGTACGTCGGCCTCTCCCGGGGGACGGCCAATGTGTGGACCACCGGCGTGCTGCTGCTCGGCGCCTACCTGGTCACCGACGGCACGGTCGCGCTGGGCGTGCTGACCGCCTTCGTGCTCTACCTGCGCCGGCTGTTCGACCCGATCGACCAGCTGGCGATGTTCCTGAACAGCTACCAGTCGGCCGCCGCCGCGCTGGAGAAGATCGCCGGCCTGCTCGCCCACGAGCCGACCGTCGCCGAGCCCGCGGAGCCCCGGGAGCTCCCCGCCTTGAGAGTGGCACCGCCCCGAGCCGAAGGGCGCGCCGGTGCCGAAAGCGACGAGCGACAAGCGACCGACGAAGGAGGGAGTGCCGGAGGGAGGAGTGTCGGCGCCGGACGGGAGCGCCCGGAGGCGAGCGGGCGAGTACGGGGTCGGGAGGTCGGCTTCGAGGGGACGCGCTTCGCGTACCGGACCGGCAAGGAGGTGCTGCCGCCGTTCGACCTGGTGCTGCCCGCCGGGCAGACCGTCGCCGTGGTCGGCGCGACCGGGGCCGGCAAGTCGACGGTGGCCAAGCTGCTGGCCCGGTTCTACGACCCGACGGACGGCCGGATCACCCTGGACGGGGTGGACCTGCGCGACCTCGCCGGTCCCGAGCTGCGGCGCGGCGTGGTGATGGTGACCCAGGAGTCCTTCCTGTTCTCCGGCACCGTCGCCGAGAACATCGCGATCGGCCGGCCGGGCGCCACCCGGGCCGAGGTCGAGGAGGCCGCCCGGGCCATCGGCGCGCACGCCTTCATCGCCGAGCTGCCCGACGGCTACGACACCGACGTGCGCAAGCGCGGCGGGCGGATCTCGGCCGGCCAGCGGCAGCTGGTCGCCTTCGCCCGCGCGCTGCTCGCCGATCCGGCGGTGCTGATCCTGGACGAGGCCACCAGCTCGCTGGACGTGCCGGGCGAGCAGGCGGTGCAGCGGGCGATGCGCACGGTGCTGGCCGGCCGGACGGCCGTGATCATCGCCCACCGGCTCTCCACCGTGGAGATCGCCGACCGGGTGCTGGTGATGGACCAGGGCCGGATCGTCGAGGACGGCAGCCCGCGCGAGCTGATCGACGGCGCCGGCCGCTTCGCCCAGCTGCACCGGGCCTGGCGGGACAGCCTGGTCTGACAGTCAGCTCACCATAGAAGTAATAATCCCTAGGCCCTTTCATCCATTACCGAAAGGGCCTAGGGTCGTTCCCAGGGCTTACCGACCCCACGTCCACGAAGGGGGACCGACCATGGTCGACCGTCAGCACTGGGAGCAGTGGCAGCGCAGCTGGGACCGCCAGCAGCAGTGGTACCTGCCCGACCGCGAGGAGCGGTTCCGGGTGATGCTCGACCTGGTCGAGGCGGTGGCCGGGCCCGCCCCGCGCGTCCTCGACCTCGCCTGCGGCACCGCCAGCATCACCGAGCGCCTGCTCGCCCGGCTGCCCGGCGCCACCAGCGTCGGCGTGGACCAGGACCCGGCGCTGATGACCATCGCCCAGGGCGTGCTCGGCGAGGACGAGCGGTTCACCCTGGTGACCGCCGACCTCAAGGACCCGCGCTGGGCCCGCGCCCTGCCGCCCGGCCCGTTCGACGCGGTGGTGACCGCCACCGCCCTGCACTGGCTGCCCACCGCCGACCTGGTCCGGCTCTACGGCGACCTCGCCGGCCTGGTGCGCCCCGGCGGGGTCTTCCTCAACGCCGACCACATGCCGGATCCGGCGGTCCCGCTGCTCAACGCCGCCGAGCGGACCCAGCGGCACGGGCGGCAGGAGCAGGAGCAGGCCGAGGGCGTCCTCGACTGGGAGGGCTGGTGGGTCGCCGCCGCGGCCGACCCGCTGCTCGCCGACCAGGTGGCGGCCCGCAACGCGGTGTACGGCTCGCACGCCGACGGCGACTCCCACCCGGCCGGGTGGCACACCGAGCGGCTGGTGGCGGCCGGCTTCGCCGAGGCCGGGGTGGCCTGGCGCTCGGTCACCGACGCCATGGTGGCCGCCGTCCGCTGAGCGGGGCCGGGGGCGTGCGGAGCGAACGGGGGCGGACGGGGCGCCGGCCGGACCGGCGCCCCGCTCCCGCGCGCCCCCCTCAGCGGAGCAGTACGGCGTCCATCCCCGGCACCTCCGGCGGCAGCGCCACCAGGCCCGGCTCGGCGGGCGAGGCCAGCAGGGGGTGCGAGGGCAGCACCCGTACGGTGTAGCCGAACGGCCCGGTGCGGCAGAGCTCCAGGGAGCCCTCGTACCTGGTCCGCCCGTCGAGGTCGGGCCCGCCGACCGGCTTGAGGGCGAGCAGGCAGGCGTCCGAGATCCGGTCCGACTCGTCGACCCGGCCGGAGACCACCTGCACCTCGACGTCGGCCGGCTCCAGCGGGCCGAGCGTCACCTGCACCCGCAGGTCCAGCGCGGTGCCCAGCTCCTGCGCCTCCTCCGGACAGTCCGCCTCGACGTGCTCCACCCGGACGGCCGGCCACGCCTCGCGCACCCGGGCCTTCCAGGCGGCCAGCTCCCGGGCGGCGCGGTGCGCCCCGCTGCCCGCCAGCTCCCGCTGGGCCAGCGCGGCCGGGGCGTAGAGCCGTTCGACGTACTCGCGGACCATCCGGCCGGCCAGCACCTTGGGGCCGAGGGTGACCAGGGTGTGCCGGACCATCGCGATCCACCGGTGCGGCAGGCCGTCCGAGCCCCGGTCGTAGAAGCGGGTGGCGACCTGCTCCTCGATCAGGTCGTAGAGCGCGGCGGCCTCGATGTCGTCGCGCCGCTCGGCCTCCCGGCTGTCCGGGTCGAGCACGCCGTCGCCGGTGTCGGCGGTGGGGATCGCCCAGCCGTTCTGGCCGTCGAACCACTCGTCCCACCAGCCGTCCAGCACCGACAGGTTGAGGCAGCCGTTGAGCGCGGCCTTCATCCCGGAGGTGCCGCAGGCCTCCAGCGGGCGGAGCGGGTTGTTCAGCCAGACGTCGCAGCCCGGGTAGAGGTGCTGGGCCATCGCCATGTCGTAGTCCGGCAGGAAGACGATCCGGTGCCGGACGGCCGGGTCGTCGGCGAAGGCGACCATCTGCTGGATCAGCCGCTTGCCGCCGTCGTCGGCCGGGTGGGCCTTGCCGGCGACCACGATCTGCACCGGCCGGGTCGGGTGCAGCAGCAGCGCGCGCAGCCGCTCCTGGTCGCGGAGCATCAGGGTGAGCCGCTTGTAGGACGGCACCCGGCGGGCGAAGCCGATGGTGAGCACGTCCGGGTCGAGCACCGAGGACACCCAGCCGAGTTCGGCCTCGCCGGCCCCGCGCTGGCGCCAGGAGACGCGCAGCCGGCGGCGGACCTCGTCGACCAGCTGGGCGCGCAGGGTCCGGCGCAGGTCCCAGACCTCGGTGTTGCCGATCCTCTCCAGACCGGTCCAGCGTTTGGTCTCGCCGGTGGTCATGGCCTCCTCGGCGCGGTCGGCGCCGATCTCGGCGGCGCCGAGCCGGACGACCGCCGGGTCGATCCAGGTGGCGGCGTGGACGCCGTTGGTGACCGAGGTGATCGGCACGTCGGCGGCGTCGAAGCCCGGCCAGAGGCCGTTGAACATCGAGCGGCTGACCTCGCCGTGCAGGGTGGAGACGCCGTTGGCCCGCTGGGCGAGCCGCAGGCCCATGGCGGCCATGTTGAACAGCTTGGGGTCGCCGCCGCGCCAGGTCTCGGCGCCGAGCGCGAGGACCTGGTCGACCGGGACGCCGGGCAGCGCGGTCTCGCCGCCGAAATGCCGGGCGACCAGCTCGCGGTCGAACCGGTCGATGCCGGCCGGGACGGGCGTGTGGGTGGTGAAGAGGGTGCCGGCCCGGACCGACTCCAGGGCGGCGGCGAAGTCGAGCCCGGCGTCCGCGACCAGTTCGCGGATCCGCTCGACGCCGAGGAAGCCCGCGTGGCCCTCGTTGGTGTGGAAGACCTCGGGGGCGGGGTGGCCGGTCAGCCGCTGGTAGGCGCGGACGGCCCGGACGCCGCCGATGCCGAGCAGCATCTCCTGGAGCAGCCGGTGCTCGCTGCCGCCGCCGTAGAGGCGGTCGGTGACGTCGCGCTCGGCCGGCGAGTTGGCCTCGATGCCGGAGTCGAGCAGCAGCAGCGGGACGCGGCCGACCTGGGCCTTCCAGATGTGCGCGGCCAGGGTGCGGCCGCCGGGCAGCGCGAGGTCGACCCGGCAGGGGGTGCCGTCGGGCTCGCGGAGCAGGGTGACGGCCAGCTCGTCCGGGTCGAGCAGCGGGTAGCGCTCCTGCTGCCAGCCGTCCCGGTCGAGGGACTGCCGGAAGTAGCCGTGCCGGTAGAAGAGGCCGACGCCGATGATCGGGACGCCGAGGTCGCTGGCGGCCTTGAGGTGGTCGCCGGCGAGGATGCCGAGGCCGCCCGAGTACTGGGGCAGCGCGGCGGCGATGCCGTACTCGGGCGAGAAGTAGGCGATGGCGGCGGGCGGCGGGGCGGCGGCCTGCTGACCCGCGGTCTGGTACCAGCGCGGGCCGGCCAGGTACTCCCGCAGGTCGTCGGCGAGGTCGCCGAGCCGGCGCAGGAACCGGCGGTCGGCGGCGAGCGCGGCGAGCCGGGCGGCCGGGACCTCCCCGAGCAGCCGCACCGGGTCCTCGCCCGTGGCGGCCCACACGTCCGGGTCCACGGACCGGAAGAGGTCCCTGGTCTCGGGGTGCCAGGACCAGCGCAGGTTGAGGGCCAGCTCGTGCAACGGCTGGAGTTGTTCGGGCAGGACGGTGCGGACGGTGAATCTGCGGATTGCCTTCACGGCGTGAAGCGTAGCCGCGCCGGATGGCATGATGGTGCGTCAGTTGGGCTATTCGGCATCCGTTCGGCCTATTGATGAGATCGCATTCGGCGCATTGGTCTGCACGGGGGGCGCACGAGGCGCACTTTCCGGGGCGCCGCGCCACCAATACGTGAACACCGCGGAACAGATCCATTTCCGCCGACGGGTCCTTGCCCGATCAGACCCGAAACTCGTGCCGTACCGCTGCGGAATCGGGTCCACCGGTGCGAGGATGAGGCCCGGTCGTTGATGTCCCGGGGAGTGCGGAGACGGGTGGCGTACTCCCGCAAAGCAGCACGTCCGAATCCTTTTCGCGTTGACCGTTCCTCATCCTGATTGGTCCATACGGCGCCCACCGAGGACCACCGCGTGTCCTCGTGCTCACCCCGCTCGTTCACGGGTGGGTCGGGTCGTCCGGGGGCGCGCTTGCAGAGGCGTGCGCCGGGACGCGCGCGGGCTCTCGGGCGCTCCGCCACGGGCTCGGCGGAAGCGCGGCAGGTTGCCCGGAACGGCGGCGCGGGCAGGCTCCGGTCGCACGTCCTCCCCACCCAGCAGTCCTCCCGGTACTCCCCTGGCCCCGCCGGCCCGCGGGAGCTGCCGCCGATCTCGGGCAGGAGTTTGGCATGCACGGCGACACGCGGGACCAGTCCACACCGGTGGCCGACACCGTCGACGCAGCGGTCGCGGAATCCCCCGGACGGGCGGATTCTGACACTCGGACAGACCCGGCGATGCCGGGGCCCCGGGGCGCCGGGGCCGACCGTACGGAGCGACCGGACGAGCCGGCCCGAGAACCCGGGGCCGAGGGCGTCCGGACCGCTCCGGGGCCGACCCGGGCCGAGGCCCCGCGCAAGCGCACCACCACCCGCCGCAGCGCGAGCACCGCCGCCACCGCCAAAGCCACCGCCAAAGCCACCGCCGGCGCGAAGGCCCCGGGCTCCGCACCGGCCCGGTCCGCCGCCGAGCGGCCCGCCGCCGGCCGGGCGCGCGCGAAACCCGCCACCACCCGCAAGACCGCCCGCACGACGACAGAGAGCGACACCGTGATCGGCCGCATCCCCGTCCTGGACGTCAGCCCCCTCGTAGACGCCGGCCGCCGCCCGGCCAAGGCCGTGGCGGGCGAGACCTTCCTGGTCAGCGCGACCGTGTTCCGCGAGGGCCACGACGCGGTCGCCGCCAACGTGGTGCTGCGCGACCCGCGCGGCCGGGGCGGCCCCTGGACGCCGATGCGCGAGCTGGCCGAGGGCACCGACCGCTGGGGCGCGTACGTCACCCCGACGGCCCCCGGCCGCTGGTCGTACGTGGTCGAGGCCTGGTCCGACCCGCTGGCCACCTGGCGAAAGGCCGCGTCGATCAAACTGCCGGCCGGGATCGACACCGCGCTCGTCCTGGAGGAGGGCGCGCAGCTGCTGGAACGCGCCGCCACCGGGGTGTCGAAGAAGGAGGGCCGGGCGGTGCTGCTGGCGGCGGCCGACGCGCTGCGCGACCCGGGCCTGCCGCCGCTGTCCCGGCTGGCCGCCGCGCTCGCCCCCGAGGTGCAGGAGCTGCTGGGCCGCTTCCCGCTGCGCGAACTGGTGAGCGCCTCCCGGCCGGCGCCGCTCCAGGTGGACCGGGAGCGCGCGCTGTTCGGCTCCTGGTACGAGTTCTTCCCCCGCTCCGAGGGCGCGGTGGTCGACCCGGCCGGGGTGGAGCCGCCGCGCTCGGGCACCCTGCGGACCGCCGCCGAGCGGCTGCCGGCGATCGCCGCGATGGGCTTCGACGTCGTCTACCTGCCGCCGGTCCACCCGATCGGGCGAGCCTTCCGCAAGGGCCCGGACAACAGCCTGACGGCCGGTCCGCACGACGTCGGCTCGCCGTGGGCGATCGGCTCCCCGGAGGGCGGCCACGACGCCGTCCACCCGGACCTCGGCACGATCGAGGACTTCGACCAGTTCGTCGCCGAGGCCACCGCGCTGCACCTGGAGGTGGCGCTGGACTTCGCGCTCCAGTGCTCACCGGACCATCCGTGGGTGAACAAGCATCCGGAATGGTTCAGTCACCGCGTGGACGGGACCATCGCGCACGCCGAGAATCCGCCGAAGAAATATCAGGATATTTATCCGATCAACTTCGACCAGGACATGGACGGAATCGTCAAGGAGACGATCAGGGTCCTCCGGTTCTGGATGGCGCACGGCGTGCGGATCTTCCGGGTCGACAACCCGCACACCAAACCGGTGGTCTTCTGGGAGCGGGTGCTCGCCGACATCGCCCGCACCGACCCGGACGTCGTCTTCCTCGCCGAGGCCTTCACCCGCCCCGCGATGATGCACACCCTGGGGAAGATCGGTTTCCACCAGTCGTACACGTACTTCACCTGGCGCAACACCAAGGACGAACTCACCGAGTACCTCACCGAGCTCACCGGTGACACGGCCGCCTACATGCGCCCCAACTTCTTCGCCAGCACCCCGGACATCCTGCACGCCTACCTCCAGGACGGCGGTCCGGCCGCGTTCGCGATCCGCGCCGTGCTGGCGGCCACCCTCTCCCCCAGCTACGGCGTGTACGCCGGCTACGAGCTCTACGAGAACGAGCCCGCCCACCCCGGCTCCGAGGAGTACCTGCACTCGGAGAAGTACGAACTGCGCCCCCGGGACTGGAGCCGCACCGACACCCTCGCCCCGCTGCTCACCGTCCTGAACCGGCTGCGCCGCCGTCACCCGGCGCTCCAGCAGCTGCGTTCACTGCGCTTCCACCCCACCGACAACGACCAGGTGCTCGCCTACTCCAAGACCGCCCTGACGCCCGAAGGCCTCACCGACCACCTCATCACCGTGGTCAACCTGGATCCCCACCACACCCAGGAGGCCACCGTCACCCTGGACGGGGACGGGCCGTACGCGGTCCACGACGAGCTCACCGGTGCCGCCTACACCTGGGGCCGGCACAACTACGTCCGGCTCGACCCCTCAGCCGAGCCGGCCCACCTCCTCACGGTTCGGAGGAACCCAGCGTGACAGTGAACGAGCCCGTCCCCGACACCTTCCCCGAGACCTCGAAGAAGAACCTGGACCCGGAGTGGTTCAAGCGGGCGGTCTTCTACGAGGTGCTGGTGCGGTCCTTCCAGGACAGCAACGGCGACGGGATCGGGGACCTCAAGGGGCTCACGTCCAAGCTCGACTACCTGCAGTGGCTCGGGGTCGACTGCCTCTGGCTGCCGCCGTTCTTCGCCTCGCCGCTGCGCGACGGCGGGTACGACGTGTCCGACTACAAGTCGGTGCTGCCGGAGTTCGGCGACCTCGCCGACTTCATGGAGTTCGTGGACGCCGCGCACGCCCGCGGCATGCGCGTGGTCATCGACTTCGTCATGAACCACACCAGCGACCAGCACCCGTGGTTCCAGGCCTCCCGGGAGGACCCGGACGGCCCGTACGGCGACTTCTACATGTGGGCCGACGACGACAAGCAGTACCCCGACGCCCGGATCATCTTCGTCGACACCGAGACCTCCAACTGGACGTACGACCCGGTGCGCAAGCAGTACTTCTGGCACCGGTTCTTCTCCCACCAGCCGGACCTCAACTACGACAACCCCCGCGTCCAGGACGAGATGATCGCCGGGCTGCGGTTCTGGCTCGACCTCGGGATCGACGGGTTCCGGCTGGACGCGGTGCCGTACCTGTTCGCCCGCGAGGGCACCAACTGCGAGAACCTGCCGGAGACCCACGAGTTCCTCCAGCGGGTCCGCAAGGAGATCGACGCCGACTACCCGGACACCGTGCTGCTCGCCGAGGCCAACCAGTGGCCGGAGGACGTCGTCGACTACTTCGGCGACTTCGCCTCCGGCGGCGACGAGTGCCACATGGCGTTCCACTTCCCGGTGATGCCGCGGATCTTCATGGCGGTCCGCCGGGAGTCCCGCTACCCCGTCTCGGAGATCCTCGCCAAGACGCCCAACATCCCGCACGGCTGCCAGTGGGGCATCTTCCTGCGCAACCACGACGAGCTGACCCTGGAGATGGTCACCGACGAGGAGCGCGACTACATGTACGCGGAGTACGCCAAGGACCCGCGGATGCGCGCCAACGTGGGCATCCGCCGGCGGCTCGCCCCGCTGCTGGAGAACGACCGCAACCAGATCGAGCTCTTCACCGCCCTGCTGCTCTCGCTGCCCGGCTCCCCGGTGCTCTACTACGGCGACGAGATCGGCATGGGGGACAACATCTGGCTGGGCGACCGGGACGGCGTCCGGACCCCGATGCAGTGGACCCCGGACCGCAACGCGGGTTTCTCCTCGGCCGACCCGGGCAGGCTCAGTCTGCCGCCCATCATGGATCCGGTGTACGGCTACCAGGTGACCAACGTCGAGGCGCAGCAGAGCAGTTCGAGTTCGCTGCTGCACTGGACGCGTCGCATGATCGAGATCCGCAAGCTCAATCCGGCGTTCGGCCTCGGCACCTACACCGAGCTGCCCTCCAGCAACCCCGCGGTGCTGGCCTTCGTCCGCGAGCACGAGGGGGACCTGGTCATGTGCGTGAACAACTTCTCGCGGTTCGCGCAGCCGACCGAGCTGGACCTGCGGCAGTTCGGCGGACGGTACCCGGTCGAGCTGATCGGCGGGGTGCGCTTCCCCTCGATCGGTGAGTGGCCGTACCTGCTCACCCTGGCCGGCCACGGCTTCTACTGGTTCCAGCTCCGCCGGCCTCCCCGGCTGAGCGGAACCAGGCGATCGAAGTAACGATCCGGCATCCGCCGCAGACCTCACCCAACCCTCCGGGGGCGCGAGTTCGTACCCCGCGCCCCCGGTCGTCTCTGCACCACCGCGTACGGAGAACAGCCCAACGGCCACCCACACGAAGGCGTGACACCCGGGCCCAGCGCTCGCGTGCCGCGCCGCCGCGCCGCCGCAATCCGGAAGACTGACGGACCCGGCCAGACCCGTCGGGCGATCCGCCCAGCTCTTCCGGGGAAAGGGAGTCATGTCCGAAACCTCCCGTTCGCAAGCCCCCCTGCACCAGGACGCGCCCGCCGGCCCCGCCGCGTCGGCCGTCCCGCGGGGTACCGGGGTCCGGAGGACCGCGGTGGGGGTGAGCGAACTCGTCCAGGCGGCGCTGCCGCTGATCGCCGAGTGGCTCCCCACCCAGCGCTGGTACGCCGGGAAGGGCCGACCGATCACCGGCCTCACCCCCGTGGTCGGCACCCCCCTGCAGGTCGGCGACCCCGCCCTGCTGCACCTGCTGCTCCGGGTCGAGCACGCCGCCACCACCGGCGTACCGCACGGCGACCTGTACCAACTCCTGCTCGGCATCCGCTCGCAGGACCCGGGCGGCATCGAACCGACCGCCGTCCTCGGCCGGCTCACCCAGGGCCCGTACGACGGGGCGACGCTCTTCGACGCGGTGCACGACCCGGAGCTCACCGGGCGGCTGCTGGAACACCTGGCCACCGGCGACCGGTTCGGCTCACTGTCCTTCCGCCGCACCCCCGGCTCCGGGCTCCCCACCAACCTGCCCGGCCGCGCCTCCACCGCCGAGCAGTCCAACAGCTCGGTCATCTACGGCACCTCGTACATCCTGAAACTGTTCCGCCGCGTCCATCCCGGCACCAACCCCGACCTCGAACTCTCGCTCGCGCTCTCCCGGGCCGGCTCGACCCGCATCCCCCGGGTCGCCGCCTGGTTCGAGAGCCGCCTGGAGCGCGCCGAGCCGGCCACCCTCGGGCTGCTCCAGCGCTACCTCCCGGAGGCCGAGGACGGCTGGGAGCTCGCCCTCGACCAGGTCGGCCGGCTGAAGGGCGACCCCTCGCCGGGGAACTTCGCGATCGAGGCGCACCGACTCGGCCGGGCCACCGCCGAGGTGCACCGGGTGCTCTCCCGCTCGATGCCGGTCGCCCGGCTGGACCGCGCGCAGACCCGGCAGCTGGCCAGCGCGATGGCCGACCGGCTGGACAGCGCGGTCGCAGCCGTCCCCGGGCTGATGCGCTACCGGGGCGCGCTGCGCTCGGCCTTCGGGCAGATGGCGGACGCCCACCCGGACGGCCTGCCGGTCCAGCGGATCCACGGCGACCTGCACCTCGGCCAGGCGATGCGCACCCCGCACGGCTGGGTCCTGCTGGACTTCGAGGGCGAGCCGGCCAAGTCGGTCGCCGAGCGGCGCGAACCGCAGACCGCGCTGCGGGACGTCGCCGCGATGCTCCGCTCCTTCGACTACGCCGCCGCCCACCTGCTGGCCGGCGGGCCGTCCGACCCGGAGCTGGCCCACCTCGCCGCGGCCTGGGCGCAGCGCAACCGCACCGCGTTCTGCGCCGGCTACACCGCGGGCGGGGGCACCGACCCGGCCGCCTCGCCGGAGCTGATGCGCGCCCTGGAGATCGACAAGGCGGTGTACGAGGTGGTCTACGAGGCCCGGCACCGGCCCAGCTGGCTGCCGATCCCGCTGGCCGCGATCAACCGGCTCGCGCTCACCGTCTGATCCGCCGCGCCCCCTCGCCGGCCGGCCCGGTCCCCGCCCCACCGGGGACCACCCCGCTCCCCCCGCGCTCCCCCCGCCCGACCCGGCCCCGTCCGGATCCCCCGCCGGCACCCCGCATCCGCAGCCCCCTCCCCCGAATCCGCGCCCCGCTCCAGGAGGTCCTCGCCGTGACGCCGCTCGACCCGCCAGGCCGCACCACCCGCACCGTGCCGGCCACCTTCCTGGCCGGCCCGGACTCCCCGAAGCGCGAGCGCGCCGCCGCCCGGCGGTCCGAGCCGGCCCCGACGGCCGCGGCCGTACCCGCGCCCGTACCCGCCACACGCGCCACGCCCGCGCCCGCGCCCGCGCCCGTCGACGACGGGGACGCCCCCGTGACCGCCGGGGCGCTGCGGCTGCCCGAGGCGCCGCTGCCGCCCGGCGAGGTGGACCGGCTGGTCGGCGGCCAGCACCACGACCCGCACGCCCTGCTCGGCGCCCACCCCGTCAACGGCGGCACCGCGATCCGGGTGCTCCGCCCGTTCGCCGACCGGGTCCTGCTGGAGACCGACCAGGGCCCCGTCGAACTCACCCACCAGCAGGGCGGCCTGTTCACCGGACTGCTGGCGGCCCCGGAGGCCCCCGACTACCGGCTGCTGGTCGGCTACCCCGGCGCCGAGCCGCTGCGCCAGCACGACGGCTACCGCACCCCGCCCACCCTCGGCGAGCTCGACCTGCACCTGATCTCCGAGGGCCGGCACGAGCAGCTCTGGCGGGCCCTCGGCTCGCACGTGCGCACCGTCGACGGGGTGCCCGGCACCGCGTTCGCGGTCTGGGCGCCGAACGCCGCCGGCGTACGGCTGATCGGCGACTTCAACCACTGGGACGGCACCGGCCACCCGATGCGCTCGCTCGGCTCCTCCGGCGTCTGGGAACTGTTCGTCCCCGGCCTCGGCGAGGGCGCCCAGTACAAGTACGAGATCCACACCCGGCACGGCGCGGTCCTCGACAAGGCCGACCCGCTGGCCCGGGCCGCCCAGCTGCCGCCCGGCACCGCCTCGGTCGTCACCAGCTCCTCCTACCAGTGGCAGGACGGCGAGTGGATGGCCCGCCGGGCCCGCACCGCGCACCACCGCGCCCCGATGTCGGTGTACGAGCTGCACCTGGCCTCCTGGCGGCCCGACCTCACCTCCTACCGCGCCATCGCCGCCGAACTCCCGCGGTACCTCCAGGAGCTGAACTTCACCCATGTGGAGTTCATGCCGGTGATGGAGCACCCCTTCGGCGGCTCCTGGGGCTACCAGGTGTCCGGCTACTACGCCCCCACCGCCCGGCTCGGCGGCCCCGACGACTTCCGCTTCCTGGTCGACACCCTGCACCGGCACGGCATCGGCGTCATCGTCGACTGGGTGCCCGCGCACTTCCCCAAGGACGACTTCGCGCTCGCCCGCTTCGACGGCGAGCCGCTGTACGAGCCCGCCGACCCGCTGCGCGCCGAGCACCCGGACTGGGGCACCCTGGAGTTCGACTACGGCCGGGTCGAGGTGCGCAACTTCCTGGTGGCCAACGCCGTCTACTGGTGCGAGGAGTTCCACGTCGACGGCCTGCGGGTGGACGCCGTCGCCTCCATGCTCTACCTCGACTACTCACGCGAGGGCGGCGCCTGGACGCCCAACCAGTACGGCGGGCGGGAGAACCTCGACGCGGCCGCCTTCCTCCAGGAGATGAACGCCACCGTCTACCGGCGCTGCCCCGGCGTGATCACCGTCGCCGAGGAGTCCACCGCCTGGGACGGCGTCACCCGGCCCACCGACCGGGGCGGACTCGGCTTCGGCCTCAAGTGGAACATGGGCTGGATGCACGACTCCCTGGTCTACATGGGCAAGGAGCCGGTGCACCGCAAGTACCACCACAACGAGATCACCTTCTCGATGGTGTACGCCTGGTCGGAGAACTACATCCTGCCGATCTCGCACGACGAGGTGGTGCACGGCAAGCAGGCGCTGGTCGCCAAGATGCCCGGCGACTGGTGGCAGCAGCGCGCCAACCACCGCGCCTACCTCGGCTTCATGTGGGCCCACCCCGGCAAGCAGCTCCTCTTCATGGGACAGGAGTTCGCCCAGGGCGCCGAGTGGGACCACGAGCAGGGCCCGCAGTGGTGGGTGCTCGACGAGCAGTGGCCGGCCCACCAGGACCACCTCGGCGTACGCCGGCTCGTCCGCGACCTCAACCGGTGCTACCTCGACGCCCCGGCCCTGTGGGAGCAGGACAGCACCCCGGCCGGCTTCCGCTGGCTCGACGGCGGCGCCGCCGAGGACAACCTGCTCTCCTTCGTCCGCTACGCCGCCGACGGCACCCCGCTGGTCGCGGTCTGCAACTTCTCCCCCGTCGTCCGGCACGCCCACCGCGTCGGCCTGCCCGAGCTGGACGGCCGCGACCAGCTCTGGGAGGAGGTCCTCAACACCGACGCCGAGGCCTACGGCGGCAGCGGGCTCGCCAACTCCCACCCGGTGAAGGCCGAGGCCGTCGAGTGGAACGGCCGCCCCCGCAGCGCCGAACTCGTCCTCCCCCCACTCGCCACCCTCTGGCTCCGCCCGGCCTGACCCCCAGCCCGCCCGCCCCTCCTGGGCGGGCGGGCTACACCGGGGTGACCAGCACCTCGTAGCCGTAGGCGTCGGCGTAGGCGGCGATGTCGCCGGGGTCGGAGGTCAGGATCTCCTCCGCGCGGTAGAGCTCGGCGGTGACCACCACCAGGGCGTCCACCACGTCGAGGCGCTTCCCCTTCGGCGGGGTGGCGATCGCCAGGATCTGGGCCACCGTGCGGTAGTCGTCGAACGAGTAGGCGGTGTGGATCTCGCACTGGGCGAGGAACGGGCCGATCGCCGCCGCCGTCCGGCCGGGGCGCCAGGCCTGGGCGTAGACCGGACCCGGGACGACCGGCGTGACCCGCTCCGCGATCAGCGACTTGTGCAGGCTCCGCGCCGGACCCGGCTTCTCCAGGCCGATCAGCATGCCCGCGTCGTAGACCGCGAAGCGCTCGCTTCCCGGCCGGCTCACGCGACCGCCCGGCGACCGCCGGCGACGAAGCTGCCGCCCCGGGCCCGCCGCGCTTCGGCCCGCTCCTCCGCCGTGGGCTCGTCGGTGTCGCCGCCGGCCTCCGCCGCCTCGGCGGTGTCGCCGCGCTCCGCCAGCACCCGGCGGACCTTCTCCTCGAACACCGTCCGGTGGGCGGCGGTCCGTTCCAGCCGCTCGGCCCGCTCCAGCGCCGCCGCCACGACGAACGCCGAGAAGTCGACGCCCTCGGCCGCCGCCGCGGCCTTGAGCCGCTGGTCGTCCTGTTCGTCCAGGGAAATCGAGGATCTCTTCTTCGCCATACGAACAGCGTAGTACGTCGTATGCGTGACGCACTACGTTCTGCACACCTTCCCGGGTCAGGCTTTCGGCCCCTTGCCGGGCGCGGGGTCGCTCTGCTCGCGGACGGGCGTTCACAGTGCGAAGGTATGGTCGATATGACCACTTCCTGAGACGACGGGACGGAGAGAGCCGCGTGGCGCGCAGCGTGTACGTGACCGGGATCGACCGAGGGGACGGCCGGCAGGCGGTGGAGCTCGGGGTCATGGAGCTGCTGACCCGCCAGGTGGACCGGGTCGGGGTGTTTCGGCCGCTGGTCCACGCCGCCGGGCCGGCGGGGGGCGGGGCGGGGTCCGACCACGTGGTGGAGCTGCTGCGGGCCCGGTACCGGCTGGACCTGCCGGCCGGCGAGCTCTACGGCCTCAGCTACGAGGAGGCCGCCGCCCTGCAGGCCGCGCACGGGCAGGACGAGCTGGTCTCGGTGCTGGTGGACCGGTTCCGGGCGCTGGAGCGGCGCTGCCAGGCGGTGCTGGTGCTGGGCACCGACTTCGCCGACACCAACATCCCCGACGAGCTGGCCTTCAACGCCCGGCTGGCGAACGAGTTCGGCGCCGCCGTGCTGCCGGTGGTCGGCGGGCACGGCGAGGACGCCGACGCGGTGATCGCCGAGGTCCGCAACGCCCACCGGGCCTACACCGACCTCGGCTGCGAGACCCTGGCGATGGTCGCCAACCGGGTCGCCCCGGCCGCCAAGCAGCCGGTCCAGCGCAAGCTGACCGAGACGCTGCCGATCCCCGCCTACGTCATCCCCGAGGAGCCGGCGCTGGCCGCGCCGACCGTCGCCCAGCTGGTCGAGGCGACCGGCGCCGAGGTGCTGATCGGCGACGCGTCCGGCCTCGCCCGGGACGTCCGCGGCTTCGTCTTCGGCGGCGCCATGCTGCCGACCTTCCTGAACGCGCTCACCGAGGGCGCCCTGGTCGTCACCCCCGGGGACCGGGCCGACCTGGTGATCGGCTCGCTGGCCGCGCACGCCGCCGGCGCCCCGCCGATCGCCGGGGTGCTGCTCACCCTCGGCCAGCACCCGGGCCCGAACGTGATGGCGCTGGCCGCCCGGCTGGCCCCCGGCACCCCGGTGGCGGTCGTCCCGGAGGGCAGCTGGCTCACCGCCGCCGCGCTGACCCACCTGGAGGGCAAGCTCTCCGCGGCCAGCCCGCGGAAGGCCGAGATCGCCCTCGGCCTCTTCGAACTGCACGTGGACACCGCCGAGTTGACCAACCGCATCGAGGTCGGCCACTCCGAGCGGGTGACCCCGATGATGTTCGAGCACGCGCTGCTGGAGCGGGCCCGGGCGGCCCGCCGCCACGTGGTGCTGCCGGAGGGCACCGAGGAGCGGGTGCTGCGCGCCGCCGAGATCCTGCTGCGCCGCAACATCTGCGACCTGACCCTGCTCGGCGAGGCCGACGCCGTCCGCCGCAAGGCCGCGGGCCTGGGCATCGACCTGCCGGACGCGGGGGCGGCGGGGGAGCCGGCCGCCGACCGCGCCCAGGTGCGGATCGTCGACCCGGCCACCAGCCCGCTGCGCCGCCAGTTCGCCGAGCTGTACGCGGAGCTGCGGGCGCACAAGGGCATGACCGTGGAGCGGGCCCTGGACGTGGTCACCGACGTCTCCTACTTCGGCACCCTGATGGTCCAGGAGGGCATCGCCGACGGCATGGTCTCCGGCGCGGTGCACTCCACCGCCGCCACCATCCGGCCGGCCTTCGAGGTGATCAAGACCTCGCCGGGCGCGTCGATCGTCTCCAGCGTCTTCTTCATGTGCCTGGCGGACAAGGTGCTGGTGTACGGCGACTGCGCGGTCAACCCGGACCCGGACGCCCAGCAGCTGGCCGACATCGCCATCCAGTCGGCCGCCACCGCCGCCCAGTTCGGCGTGGAGCCGCGGGTCGCGATGCTCTCCTACTCGACCGGCACCTCCGGCTCCGGCGCGGACGTCGACAAGGTCCGCAAGGCCACCGAGCTGGTCCGCGCGCTGCGCCCGGACCTGCTGGTCGAGGGCCCGATCCAGTACGACGCGGCGGTGGACGAGCACGTCGCGGCGACCAAGCTGCCGGGTTCGCCGGTGGCGGGCCGGGCGACCGTGCTGATCTTCCCGGACCTCAACACCGGCAACAACACCTACAAGGCGGTGCAGCGCTCGGCGGGCGCGGTCGCCGTCGGGCCGGTGCTCCAGGGCCTGCGCAAGCCGGTCAACGACCTGTCGCGCGGCGCGCTGGTGCAGGACATCGTCAACACGGTGGCGATCACCGCCATCCAGTCGCAGTCGCGTAAGGAGTTCAAGGGTGAGTGAGCGGAGCGAGCGAACCATGGACAGGGGCGTGTCTCGCGAAGCGACCGCCGAGCGCAGCGAGGTGGCCGCGTGAGTGAGGGTACCCGCGTCCTGGTGCTGAACGCCGGGTCCTCGTCGGTGAAGTACCAGCTGATCGACATGCTGGACGGCGCCCGGCTGGCCTCCGGCCTGGTCGAGCGGATCGGCGAGGCCGGCGGACGGCTGGTGCACGCCCCGCGCGGCGGCGCCGAGCGGGAGGCCGTGCAGGCCTTCCCCGACCACGGCGCGGCGCTCAAGGCGGTCGCCGAGGAGCTGGCCGCCGACGGGCTCGGGCTGGACTCGCCCGAGCTGGCGGCGATCGGCCACCGGGTGGTGCACGGCGGGCTGCGGTTCACCGAGCCGACCGTGATCACCGACGAGGTGCTCGCGGAGATCCGCCGGCTGATCCCGGTCGCGCCGCTGCACAATCCGGCCAACATCACCGGCATCGAGGTGGCCCGCGCGCTGCGGCCCGACCTGCCGCAGGTGGCCGTCTTCGACACCGCCTTCCACGCCTCGATGCCCGAGTACGCCGCCCGGTACGCGATCGACCGGGCGGTGGCCGACCAGCACCGGGTGCGCCGCTACGGCTTCCACGGCACCTCGCACCAGTACGTCTCGCGGGCCACCGCGCGGCTGCTCGGCAAGGACCCGGCCGAGGTCAACGTGATCGTGCTGCACCTGGGCAACGGCGCCTCGGCCTCGGCGGTCAGCGGCGGGCGCTGCGTCGACACCTCGATGGGCCTGACCCCGCTGGAGGGCCTGGTGATGGGCACTCGTTCGGGTGACATCGACGCCGGCGTGGTCTTCCACCTGCACCGGGTCGGCGGCCTGTCGATCGACGCGATCGACGACCTGCTCAACCGCCGCAGCGGGCTGCTGGGCCTGTGCGGCGACAACGACATGCGCGAGATCATGCGCCGCGCGGACGAGGGGGACGCGGACGCGCGGCTGGCCTTCGACACGTACATCCACCGGCTCCGCAAGTACATCGGCGGGTACTACGCGGTGCTCGGCCGGGTGGACGCGATCGCCTTCACGGCGGGTGTCGGCGAGAACGCGGCGCCGGTGCGCGCGGCGGCCGTCGCCGGGCTTGAGGAGCTCGGCATCGCCGTCGACCCGGAGCTCAACTCGGTACGCTCGCGCGAGCCGAGGATCATCTCCCCCGCCCTGCTCCCCTCGGGCGGCAGCGCCCGGGTGGCGGTCGCCGTCGTCCCGACCGACGAGGAGCTGGAGATCGCCCGGCAGGCCTTCGCCCTGGTGCACCGATCGTCCGAAAACTGACCCCCCGTCGTCTCGTTCCACGGAATCCTTCGTCGGCGATTCCTCTCCATTCGGGCCGAATGCACCCATAACATGAACGGATAGACTGATCGATATGCGCCGAGCGAAAATTGTCTGCACCCTGGGTCCCGCGACGGACTCCTACGAACAGCTGAAGGCCATCGTCGAGGCGGGCATGAACGTCGCCCGACTGAACATGAGCCACGGCACCCACGCGGACCACGAGGAGCGGTACCACAAGGTCCGCCAGGTCTCCGAGGACACCGGTAAGGCCATCGGCGTCCTGGCCGACCTCCAGGGTCCCAAGATCCGTCTGGCGACCTTCGCCAACGGCCCGGTGACCGTCGACAACGGCGACGAGTTCACCATCACCACCGAGGACGTCCCCGGTGACCAGCACATCTGCGGAACCACCTACAAGGGTCTGCCCGGCGACGTCAAGCCCGGCGACCCGATCCTGATCAACGACGGCGTCATCGCCCTGGAGGTCGTCAGCGTCGACGGCCCGCAGGTGAAGACCGTGGTCGTCGAGGGCGGCGTGCTCTCGAACAACAAGGGCATCAACCTCCCCGGTGCGGCCGTCAACGTGCCCGCCCTGTCCGAGAAGGACAAGGACGACCTGCGGTTCGCCCTCCGCCTGGGCGTCGACATGGTCGCCCTGTCCTTCGTCCGCAACGCCGCGGACATCAAGGACGTCCACGCGGTCATGGACGAGGTCGGCATCCGGGTGCCGGTCATCGCCAAGATCGAGAAGCCGCAGGCCGTCGAGGCCATGGAGGAGATCGTCCTCGCCTTCGACGCGATCATGGTGGCCCGCGGCGACCTGGCCGTCGAGTACCCGCTGGAGCGGGTGCCGCTGGTCCAGAAGCAGCTGATCACCCTGGCCCGCCGGAACGCCAAGCCGGTCATCGTCGCCACCCAGATGATGGAGTCGATGATCCACGCCTCGCGCCCGACCCGCGCCGAGGTCTCCGACGTCGCCAACGCCATCCTGGACGGCACCGACGCGGTCATGCTGTCCGCCGAGTCCAGCGTCGGCAAGTACCCGGTCGAGACCGTCCGCACCATGAGCCGGATCTGCGAGAAGGCCGAGGAGGAGCTGCTCTCCCAGGGCCTCCAGCCGCTCAACCCGGGCCGCAAGCCGCGCACCCAGGGCGGCTCGATCGCCCGCGCCGCGTGCGAGCTGGGCGACTTCCTCAACGGCAAGGCGCTGGTCGCGTTCACCAAGTCCGGTGACACCGCGCGCCGGCTCTCCCGCTACCGCTCGCCGATCCCGGTGATCGCGTTCACCCCGGACAACGCCACCCGCAACCAGCTCTCGCTGAGCTGGGGCGTCGAGTCCCACGTGACCGAGCAGGTGGAGACCACCGACGAGATGGTCGCCCAGGTCGACCGCGAGCTGCTGAACATCGGCGAGCTCGCCCAGGGCGACACCGTGATCGTCACCGCCGGTTCGCCGCCCGGCATCCCCGGCAACACCAACATGGTCCAGGTGCACCACATGGGCACCCGCCACGCGTAAGCGCCGTACGAAACGCCCGTGGGGCGGTCCCTCCGAACCGGAGGGGCCGCCCCACGGGCGTCCCGGCGGCCGGGATCAGGCGTTCCCGGGGTACGGCCGGTCGTCGTTGTACAGCTGCATGCCGGGGATCTTCAGGGTGCCGCCGAACTGACCCGACTGGATCGCGGTCACCCCGGTCAGCTCGATCCACAGCGGCAGGTGGAGCTGGCCGATCACGTCGTACAGCCACTGCGGCAGCGGCCCGTCCGGGGTGAGGGTGAGCTCGCCCAGGTCGATCGGGACGGGCAGGCCGAGCACCTTGGACAGGTGGCCGGAGAGCCGCTCGACGTACATGATGACCGGGCCCTTGCGCATGGTCGAGACCGAGCCGGGCGCGCCCTTCACGTGGAAGGTCCGGCCGTTGCCCTCCAGCGTCGACATGTGCAGGTTCTCGATGTCGACCGTCTCGACCTCGAACTTCAGCGCCCGCTTGGTGCCGGTCGGCGTCTGGACGTTGACCACGCCCAGCAGCACGGAGTGGTTCAGGGTGAGCCGGCTGGTCTGGAGGGTCCAGTTCTGGTCCGGCACCAGGATCGGGTTGTCGGCCGGCTTGCCGGCCGGGCTCAGCCCCTTGCTGTCGACCAGGCAATTCGGGTTCTTCGACGGGGTGCCCGGGGTGCCCTGGGCGGACGGCGTCGCGGAGCCGGTGCCGGCGGCGGTGGGCTTCGCGGACGGCTTCCCGGCCGGCTTCGCGGCGGAGGACGCCGAGGGCGTGCCGCTCGGGGCGCCCGACGGCTTCGCCGAGGGCGAGGCGGCCGGCTTCGGGCCCGTCGGCGCGGTGCTGCCCGGGGCGGCGGCGGCCGGGGCGGCCGGGGCGGTGGGCGCGCCGGACGGGGCCGAGGACGGCTGGGCGGTCGGGGCCGGGGGCGCGGTGCTCGGCACGGCGGCGGGCGCCGGGGCGGCCGGGGCGAAGGCCTGCGGCCCGGCGAACGGGCTCGCGGTGGCGGTCGGGCCCGGCGAGCCGCCCGGGCGGACCAGGCTGGTGATGCCGCCGACGAGGTCGTCGATGAGCCCGGCCTGGACGACCCCGCCGCCGGTGCCCGCGGACCGCGCCTTGGTGGCGGTCGGCTCCGGCGCGGTGGGCGCCGCCGAGGCAGGCGCGGTCGGTGCGGTCGGTGCGGTGGGTGCGGTCGGCACGGCGGTCGCGGCAGTGGAGGGTGCGGCCGTCGGGTCGGTGCCGGCGGTCGCCGACGCCTCGGGGATCGGCACCGACGGGCCGGGGATCGGCGGCGGCAGCTCGCTCTTGGGCACCGGCGTCTCGGCCACCACAGGCGGCTTCGAGGCGGTGTCCGGGGCGGTGGCGCACGGCTTGCCGGCGGTCGACTCGGCGATCGCGGGGTTCGGCGTGTAGGCGGCGGCCATCAGCAGCGCGGTCGGCACCGCGGCCATCGCCAGCGCCCGGCCGCGCAGCCGGACCCGGACGGGCGTGCGGGCCGCCGCATGCCGGGGCGCGCGGCGCTCCTCGCTCGGGTCGCTCACCGGATCTCCTTGGGCTCTGCGGCCTGCTGTGCCGGAACGGTCCCGCCGGCGGCGGCCTCGGCGGCCGGCTCCTCCGTCCGGTCGGCGGTGGCGACGGACTCCGCCGTCGCCCCCTCGGCGACCGCCGGCTCGGGCAGCTTGGCCCAGGCCATCATCAGACCGCCGCCGATGAGCCCCGGCAGCAGGGCCAGACCGAAGCCGGCGAGGTTGGAGACCGGGATCGAGACCAGGGTCAGCAGCGTGGTGGCGACCCCGGCGAAGATCCGCACGGCGGGCTGGAACCAGCCGGTGAGCCCGAGCATGATCAGCAGGACGCCGATGATCAGCGAGCCGGCGCCGGCCGTCGTCGACATGGCGATGGTCACGCCGCCCAGCGACAGGTGGGCGTAGGGGAAGTACAGGATCGGGACGCCGGCGATCATGGCCAGCAGGCCGCCCCAGAAGGGCCTGGTGCGGCGGAAATCGCGGAAGCCCCGCCAGAACGACCCGACCAGGTTCCGGTGTTCGGGCCGAGCCTCGGCCGTTGCGCTGGACATGGTGCAGCTCCTCGATGTCTCTACGAGGCGAAAACTGTGATGTCGGGCCGGGGGTGGCGAACGCCGCCCCCGGCCCGCGGGAGAACCCGTCGGTCGGGCGCGCCGGTGGGCGCGCCGTCAGGCCGGGATCAGAAGCACTCGTTGCCCGCGCCGTCGCCGCTCTTGAGCTTCAGGCTCAGGCCGTTGAGCACGAAGGTGCCGGCCGAGGTGGCGCGCGCGGTCTGCTTGACGTCGGTCAGCACGGCCTCCCTGGCGGCCTGGGCGAAGCCCACGGAACCGCTCGGGAGCTTCGCGCCGGCCTCCTTCAGCGCCGGGTGGCCCTTCCAGCCCTTGGTCGCCGAACCGGTGAGGGTGGAGGCGTCCTGGCCGATGTTGATGTCCGTGAACGTCGCGTCGGCGTCCAACTGCTCCAGGTCGATCAGCAGGTTGTGCGCGGTGACCGGCTTCTTCTCGTCGTTGCCGGCGTTCAGCTGGAGGGTGATCTTGCCGAGGCCGAGCTTCGACAGGTCGGTCACCACCGACTGGCAGAGGTTGTGGATCTCGGCGTCGTCGAAGGCCGAGACGGCGACCGGGTGCAGCGTGCCGTTGGTCTCGACGTCGACCGCGCCGAACTGGGCGAAGTTGTCGCCCTTCAGGTACGTGGTCTTCACCTTGAACTGCTGGCCGGAGACGCTGAACGACGCCGCGAGCGCGCTGTTGGCGATCGAGACACCGACCATCGCGGTGGCCGCGATGCTCGGGACCATCACCAGGGCGAAGCGCTTCCAGCGGGTCTTGCCGTGGGTCTGGGACATGCGTGTCCTCCTTCTGGACGTACATCTCCGGCTCCCCGGTGGCGCGTCCCGCGTCGGTGGGGGCCTGGGATGGGAGAGAGCTACGTCCTCGGTAGCGGAGAGCGCCGTGACGACACGGGCGATCCCCCCGAGCGACAACCAGGGACCGCGCGGGCAGCGCGGCCTTACGAAGGACAGGAACCGCCGTGGGAGCGGATACCCCCCTGCCTTCTCGCCGGCGGCGGGGCCGTCGGCAGCCCGGTGGGGATCCCCTTCGCGGGCCTGCCGACCGGCTGCCGGCGGAGGTCGATGCGTGGGGACCGGGCGTGCCGATGCTGCTCGAATCCCGGGCGAAGCACAAGAGGTCGCATTACTGACGGGTAATCCCATACGAGCCGCAGCGATCATGGAATCGGCGCCCCGGACACGCAGCGTCACGAAGTGGAGGAGCAGTGAGGGCGAAATCCCCCGGAAACGTCAGCGAAACACCCGTGGACGGTCACATGTCGTGACCGTCCACGGGTGGAGTCAAGATTTGATAAACCTCAGAGGCGATGACCGTATTGTCGCCAAATCACCGGGCGGCACCGCAGGTCATCAGCCGTGTCACCGGCCGGCTCAGAGCAGGCTCAGAGCAGGCTCAGAACAGCACCCGGGCCAGCGCCTGGCGCGCCGCGGTGACCCGCGGGTCCTCCGTGCCGATCACCTCGAAGAGCTCCAGCAGCCGCAGCCGGACGGCGTCCCGGTCCTCGCCGAAGGTCTTGCCGACCGTCGTCACCAGCCGGCCGAAGGCGTCCTCGACGTGCCCGCCGACCAGGTCCAGGTCGGCCGCCCGCAGCTGGGCCTCGACGTCCTTCGGGTCGGCCGCGGCGGCCGTCCGGACCGCCTGCAGGTCCAGCCCCTCGACCCGGTGCAGCAGCTGCGCCTGGGCCAGGCCGATCTTGGCCTCGGCGTTGCCCGGCTGCTCGACCAGGACGTTCCGGTAGGCCTGGATGGCGCCGGCCAGGTCGCCCCGGTCCAGCGCGTCGTGGGCCGCGGACAGGGCCGGGTCCTCCGGTCGGCGCGGGGCCTCGGCCTCGCCGCCCTCGACCGGCACGCCGCTTCCACCGACGATGCCGAAGCGCTGCTCGGCGACCAGGACCAGCTGGTCCAGCACCTTGCGGACGTTGGCCTCGTTCTCGGCGCCCTGGAACAGCGGCACCAACTGGCCGGCCACCACGGCCATCACGGCCGGGATGCCCTGGATGCCGAACTGCTGGGCGATCAGCTGGTTGGCGTCCACGTCGATCTTGGCGAGCACGATCCGGCCGGCGTACTCCTCGGCCAGGCGCTCCAGGATCGGGCTGAGCTGCTTGCAGGGCCCGCACCACTCGGCCCAGAAGTCGATGACCACCGGTACCTCGGCGGACCGCTGGACGACCTCGGTCTCGAAGGTGTCCTCGGTGACGTCGATGACGAGCGGGTAGCCGGCCCCGGCCGGGGCGACCCCGGCCTCCTCGGCGGCGGCCGTCTGGCGGGCCCGCTCGGCCCTGGCCAGTTCGGCCTTCTGGGCAGCCTCGCCGGCTGCCTTCACTGCGGCGAGGTCGACCGCGCCACGCAGGGCGGCACTGTTGAGACGAGAATTCCGTGGCTGCATGACACCATCCTCCCCCGCCCGCGCCGCCTGCGGGCACCAACCTCCCGGAAAACGCCCCGCGCGGGCTGCGCGGTGCCGGTTCCCGGAGTGGCGGACCCACCCCCGAAGTAGCCTGAACCGTTCGGCGCGGATCCCCATCCGCGCCCGCGCCGCTCCCCTCCCACGGGGACCCGGCGCCTGGTCGTCGCTTTCGCTACGAGTCGTAGCGTAACTGGTCCGAGGGCATCCGCCGCAACCCCTTCCGCCACACCCCGAACGTGAGCTGGGCCACTTTCCCGGGCGGCCCCGCTGACCTGGGTGCGGAGGAGTCGCTACCGTTACCAGCCCCAGCCAAGTTACTTACCGGTAAATCGCAAGGAGGCCCGGTGCCGGCCCCCCAGCCACCCGCGACCCCGGAGCACGAGGTCCGCCCGGCCGAGGACTCCCAGGACGCCCCGCGGAGCCCCCGGCCGCCGTCCGCCGTCCCGTCCGCCGCCCGGCCCGCGGAGGGCCCGGAGGCCGTCGCCACCCGGGCCAAGGGCCGCCCGCGCAGCGCCGCCGCCGACCGGGCCATCCTGGACGCCACCCGCGAGACCCTGGCCGAACTCGGCTGGGGCGGGCTGACCATGGGCCACGTCGCGACCCGGGCCGGGGTCGCCAAGACCACCCTGTACCGCCGCTGGCCGTCCAAGAACGAGCTCGTGGTGGAGGCGGTCGCCAGCCTCTTCGACGAGCTGGTGATGCCCGACCTGGGCAGCCTGCGGGCCGACATCGAGGCGGTGGTGGGCCAGTTCGCCGATCTGCTGGCGCGCCCGGAGACCCAGGCCGCGCTGCTCGCCCTGTTCGCCGAGGGCACCCGCGACCCCCAGCTGCGGCGGCGGATCCGGGAGGCGATCGTCGATCCGCAGAAACGATTGGTCCGGCAGGGCCGGGCGACCGCCCAGGCGCGCGGCGAACTGGCCCCGGACGGCGACGAGACGCTCGCCCGCGAGGAGGTCGACATCATCTTCGACACCATCGCCGGGACGGTCGAGCACCGGGTGCTGATCAGCGGCGAGCCGGTCACCCCGGAGTGGGCCCGCCGGTTCACCAGCCTGCTGCTCGGCCCGTTCCCGAGCCTGCTGGGCGGCTGAGCGCACGCCGAAGGGCCGCCCGGCAGCCGAACACGGCGGCGGGCGGCCCTCCCTCGACGCGAGCGGGGCGGAGCGGGTCAGAACCGGGCGGTCTCCCGGTAGATCCCCCACTCCTCGCGCAGCGCGTTGCAGATCTCGCCCAGGGTCGCCTCGGCGCGCACCGCGTCCAGCATCGGCGGGATCATCGACTCGCCGGACCGCGCGGCGGCCAGCATCGCGTCCAGCCCGGCCCGGACGGCGGCCTCGTCCCGGGCCGCCCGGCGGGCGCCCAGCACCCGGACCTGCTCGCGCTCGACCTCGTGGCTGACCCGGAGGATCTCCAGCTCGGGGGTGACGCTGCGCGGGTGGCAGTTGACGCCGACGACCCTCTTCTCGCCCTTCTCCACCGCCTGCTGGTACTGGAAGGCGGCCTCGGCGATCTCGCCGGTGAACCAGCCGTCCTCGATCCCGCGCAGGATGCCGGAGGTGATCGGACCGATCGGGTGGTCCTCCCGGCCCCGGTCCAGGATCTTCCGGAAGATCTCCTCGGCCTGCTGCTCGATCCGGTCGGTCAGCGCCTCGACGTACCAGGAACCGCCCAGCGGGTCGGCCACATTGGTGACGCCGGTCTCCTCCATCAGCACCTGCTGGGTGCGCAGGGCGATCTCGGCGGCCTGCTCGGAGGGCAGCGCCAGGGTCTCGTCCAGGGCGTTGGTGTGCAGCGAGTTGGTGCCGCCGAGCACCGCCGAGAGCGCCTCGACGGCGGTGCGCACCACGTTGTTGTACGGCTGCTGCGCGGTGAGCGAGACGCCGGCGGTCTGGGTGTGGAACCGCAGCCACTGGGCCTTGTCGGTCTTCGCGCCGAACCGCTCGCGCATCCAGCGGGCCCAGATCCGCCGGGCGGCGCGGAACTTGGCGATCTCCTCGAAGAAGTCGAGGTGCGCGTCGAAGAAGAACGACAGGCCGGGCGCGAAGACGTCCACGTCCAGGCCGCGGGAGAGGCCCAGCTCGACGTAGGCGAAGCCGTCGGCCAGGGTGTACGCCAGCTCCTGCGCGGCCGTCGCCCCGGCCTCGCGGATGTGGTAGCCGGAGACCGAGAGCGGCTTGTACGCCGGGATGCCCTCGGCGCAGTGGGCCATCAGGTCGCCGATCAGGCGCAGGTGCGGCTCGGGGGCGAAGAGCCACTCCTTCTGGGCGATGTACTCCTTGAAGATGTCGGTCTGCAGGGTGCCGTTGAGCACCGCCGGGTCGACGCCCTGCCGCTCGGCGGCCACCAGGTACATGCAGAAGATCGGCACGGCCGGGCCGCTGATCGTCATCGAGGTGGTGACCTCGCCGAGCGGGATGCCGCGGAACAGCACCTCCATGTCGGCGGCCGAGTCGATCGCCACGCCGCAGTGGCCGACCTCGCCGAGCGAGCGCGGGTCGTCCGAGTCGTAGCCCATCAGGGTGGGCATGTCGAAGGCCACCGAGAGGCCGCCGCCGCCCGCCTCCAGGATCATCCGGTACCGCTCGTTGGTCTGCTCGGCGTTGCCGAAGCCGGCGAACTGGCGGATGGTCCACGTCCGGCCGCGGTAGCCGGTCGCGTGCAGGCCCCGGGTGTAGGGGTACTCGCCGGGCCAGCCGATCCGCTCGAAGCCCTCGTAGGCCTGCCCGGGGGCCGGGCCGTAGACCGGCTCGACCTCGTCCCCGGACAGGGTGGTGAAGTCCGCGTCCCGCTTGCGGGCACTGTCGTACCGCTGCTGCCAGCGCTGCCGTCCGCGCTCGATCTCCTCGGCGTCCATGACCCCGAACTCCGCTCCGTACGGCCGCCACACCAGCGGGGCGGCACAGCTGTTAGGACGTCCTACTAATTTACTCGGACGTCCTAGTACTTGTCGACGGAGACCCGGCCAAGGGCACCGGGTGCATGCGAAAGGGCGCCCTCCCCCGGGCGGGGAAGGGCGCCCTCTACGGCGGCGCGACGGCGGCGCGACGGCCGGGCGCGGCTCCGCTCAGACGCCGGCCGGCTGGCGGGCGGCGTCACCGGCGGTCGGCCCGGCGGCGGCCTCGGCGACCACCTTGCGCTCGGCGACGAAGGAGGCGAACGGGATGCAGCCGGCGGCCAGGAAGAAGACCATCCGGCCCAGCGGCCACTTGAGCTTCTGGCCGAGCAGGAAGGTCACCACGAAGTACCCGATGTAGAGGTAGCCGTGCAGCATCGCGACGTAGGTGGTCAGGTCCTCGGCCGCGTGGAAGCCGTACTTCGCGACCATGAAGCCGCAGAAGACCAGCAGGGCCACACCGGTCGCAACGGCCAGGGCGCGGTACCAGCCCAGCAGGGGGGTCGCCTTCATCACTACATCGCCTCGCTCGGCAGCATCGGGGGGGTACGTCCGGATCCGCGCACCGCTCCCACGAGGGTAGCCGCCCTCACGCCCCGTCCCGCGCAGCCCCCTCGTCCGGCACCTCGGTGAAGTCGCCGGCCGCCACCCGCAGCGGGCGGAGCAGGTCGAACACCGCGCGGCACTGCTCGTCGTCGAACTCCTCCAGGCCGAACTCCATCGCCATGAGCTCCCCGGTCGCCCCCTCGACGACCTCGCGCCCCCGGTCGGTGATGGTGGCCAGCACCCCGCGGCCGTCCAGCGGATTGGGCCGGCGGGCGACCAGCCCGGCCCGCTCCAGGCGGTCGACGGTGTTGGTGACGCTGGTCGGGTGGACCATCAGGCGTTCGCCGATCTTGGAGAGCGACAGCTCCCCGGTCCGGCTGAAGGTGAGCAGCACCAGCGCCTCGTAGCGGGCGAAGGTCAGCCCGTACGGCTTGAGGACCGCGTCCACGCGGGAGAGCAGGATCTGGTGGGCCCGCATGATCGAGGTGATCGCCGCCATCGAGGGGACGGTCCCCCAGCGGCGGGTCCACAGCTCGTCGGCACGGGCGATCGGGTCGAAGTCGAGTGCGAGGGGCTTGGCCACCTCCTAACCGTACCGGCGGGTGGGGCGGGTGCTACCAGGCGTTCTGAGGGGTGGACAAGCGCGACGCGTGGCGGGATCCCGCCAGTCGGTTCGTCAGGTACATACCAGCACGTTGCAGGGGTGTGAACGGGCACCAACCATTTTTCCGGGCCGGGCGGTTGGCCCCCGAAGCGGGGTTCGCCCCGGTATCGGGCGTCGGTTCGGGCGGTAACCCGCTGCAAGGCGGAGCGATACGCACCAATTGTCACTCTGTTCACATTCCGCCTCATTGGCGAGACCTGGCCAATCCATGAACCAGACCTGTCATTTCACTTGTTGGATTGTCATGCTTTCGGCCAGCCCCGTCCGGTGGCCACCGCCCCACTCACCGGTGACCACCGTGGACCGCACGGAGCAGCCCGTCAGCGCCCGTTCCGCCCCTAAGGTGCCAACCCCGGCACCCCGGAGCGTGGTGCGACCGCGCACACGCGGTTTTCCGGAAGGACCTGTACGTGAAGCGAAAGCTCGCAGCCGGCGCCGTACTCTCCGCCACCGCCCTCCTCACCGGCGTCATCCAGGTGAGCACCGCCGCCGAGGCCACCCCCACCCCCTCGGTCCAGGCCCAGGCCGCCCAGCACCGCGCCGGTCTGATCGCCCTGGCGAGCGGCCAGGCCGGCCCGCTGACCAAGGCCCTCGGCCTCGGCGGCCAGGAGACCCTGGTGGCCAAGGACGCCGTGGTGGACGCCGACGGCACGCGCCACCTCCGCTTCGAGCGCACCTACGCCGGCCTGCCGGTGCTGGGCGGCGACCTGATCGTGCACCAGGCCGCCAACGGCGCCGTCGGCGCCGTGGACAAGGCCGTCACCGAGCAGATCGCGCTGCCGAGCCTCACCCCGAAGATCCCGGCCGACAAGGCCGCCGCCCAGGCCTCCGGCGCGGTGCAGTCCACCGTCGGCATCACCGAGGACAAGGACGAGTCCCCGCTGGCCGAGGTGCACCAGACCGGCGCCGCCCAGCTGGTCGTCTGGGCCACCGACGGCAACCCGCGTCTGGCGTACCGCACCACCGTCGAGGGCGTCCGCGCCGACGGCACCCCGAGCCGCCAGCTGCTGGTCACCGACGCCGCCACCGGCGAGGTGCTCTCCACCCACGAGCAGGTGCAGACCGCGACCGGCACCGGCGACGGCGTCTTCGTCGGCAGCGTCCCGCTGACCACCGCCCAGAGCGGCTCCACCTTCTCGCTCAAGGACGCCTCGCGCGGCGGCCAGTCCACCAGCGACCTCAAGGGCAAGACGTCCGGCTCCGGGACGCTCTTCACCGACACCGACAACGCGTGGGGCGACGGCACCGCCGCCAACCGCCAGTCGGCCGCGGTGGACGCGCAGTTCGGCGCGGCCGTGACCTGGGACTTCTACAAGAACACCTTCGGCCGCAGCGGCATCAAGAACAACGGCGTCGGCGCCACCAGCCGGGTCCACTACGGCCGCAACTACGTCAACGCGTTCTGGGACGACTCCTGCTTCTGCATGACGTACGGCGACGGCGACGGCAACACCCACCCGCTGACCGAGCTGGACGTCGCGGGCCACGAGATGACCCACGGCGTCACCTCGGCCACCGCCGGCCTGAACTACTCCGGTGAGTCCGGCGGCCTCAACGAGGCCACCTCGGACATCTTCGGCACCATGGTCGAGTGGTACGCCAACCTCGCCTCCGACAAGCCGGACTACCTGATCGGCGAGGAGATCGACATCAACGGGGACGGCACCCCGCTGCGCTACATGGACAAGCCCTCCAAGGACGGCGGCTCGGCCGACTCCTGGTCCTCCGGGGTGGGCAACCTGGACGTCCACTACTCCTCGGGTGTGGGCAACCACTTCTTCTACCTGCTGGCCGAGGGCAGCGGCGCCAAGACCATCAACGGCGTCTCCTACAACAGCCCGACCTCCAACGGCTCGACCGTCACCGGCATCGGCCGGGACAAGGCCGCGGCGATCTGGTACCGCGCGCTGACCGTCTACTTCACCTCGACCACCAACTACAAGGCCGCCCGCACGGCCACGCTGAACGCCGCCAAGGACCTCTACGGCTCCGGCAGCACCGAGTACAACGCGGTCGCGGCCGCGTGGAGCGGCGTCAACGTCAACTGACGTTCCACCCGTTCCACAACCGCTGAACGCGAGCGCCCGAGGCCCCACTGGGAGGGGAGGCCCCGGGCGCTCGTGTTTTCGCCCGCCCGCCTCCGGTTCGGGGTTCGCGGCGGGGGACGCGCCCGCGCGTAGCAATGGCCGGCCGGGGTCGGCAAGGGCCGCCGTTGGCGGGATCCCGCCAGCGGACGGACCGGGACGAACCGGTCACCTGTCGCACCCGAACCTTCCGTACTCGGCGGTGGCGAGACCTGGCCAATCGCCCGAGGCGCCCTGTTGTTCCACGGCCTGAATTGTCATGCTTCTGCCCAAGCCCCGTCAGGACGTCCGTCGCCCCCACCCATCGACGGACCGTCAGGCCGCACGGGAGCAGCACGTCAGCGCCCTACCGCCCCACGGCGCCAACCCCGGCGCCCCGGTATGCGGCGCGACCGCGCACCCGCGGTTTCGTGGAAGGAACCCGCACGTGAAGCGAAAGCTGACAGCCGGCGCCGTACTCTCCGCCTCCGCCCTGCTGGCCGGCGCCATCCAGGTCGCCGCCGCCCCCGCCCACGCCGCCCCCGTCCAGCAGCGCGAGGCCCTGGTCGCCCTGGCCGGCCAGCAGGCCGCGCCGGTGGCCAAGGCGCTCGCCCTCGGCGGCCAGGAGCAGCTGGTCGTCAGGGACGCGGTGGTCGACGCCAACGGCACCCGCCACCTGCGCTACGACCGGACGTACGCCGGCCTGCCGGTGCTCGGCGGCGACCTGGTCGTCCACCAGAAGGCCAACGGCACGATCGCCTCGGTGGACCGGGCCTTCGTCGGCCGGCTCTCGCTGCCGAGCCTCACCCCGGCGCTCTCCGCCGGCACCGCCTCCACCCAGGCCGTCGACTCGGTCCGGGCCACCGTCGGCATCGCCCCGGCCGACGAGGACGCCTCCCCGGTCTCCCGGGTCGACGGTGCGAGCGCCCCGGTCCTGGTGGTCTGGGCCGGTGACGGCAGCCCGCGACTCGCGTACCAGACCGCGGTCCAGGGCGAGCGTGCCGACGGCACCCCGAGCAGCCAGCGGCTGGTCACCGACGCCGCCACCGGCCAGGTGCTCTCCACCCACGAGGAGGTGCAGACCGCCACCGGCACCGGTAAGGGCGTGCACGTCGGGTCGGTGACCCTGACCACCACCCAGAGCGGCTCCAGCTACCAGCTCAAGGACCCGTCCCGCGGCAACCAGTGGACCGGCAACGCCAAGAGCAGCAACGCGCTGTACACCGACGCGGACAACGCCTGGGGCACCGGGTCCGCCTCCGACTCCCAGTCCGCCGCGGTGGACGCGCAGTTCGGCACCGGCGCCACCTGGGACTACTACAAGAACACCTTCGGCCGCAACGGCATCAAGAACAACGGCGTCGGCGCCAGCAACCGGGTGCACTACGGCAACGCCTACGTCAACGCCTTCTGGCAGGACTCCTGCTTCTGCATGACCTACGGCGACGGCAGCGGCAACGTCAACCCGCTGACCGCCCTCGACGTGGCCGGCCACGAGATGAGCCACGGCGTCACCGCGGCGACCGCGAACCTCACCTACTCCGGTGAGTCCGGCGGCCTCAACGAGGCCACCTCGGACATCTTCGGCACCATGGTCGAGTGGTACGCCAACCTGCCCACCGACGTGCCGGACTACCTCATCGGCGAGAAGATCAACATCTTCGGTGACGGCAAGCCGCTGCGCTACATGGACAAGCCCTCCAAGGACGGCTCGTCCAAGGACTCCTGGTACTCGGGGATCGGCAACATCGACGTCCACTACTCCTCGGGCGTCGCCAACCACTTCTTCTACCTGCTGGCCGAGGGCAGCGGCGCCAAGACCATCAACGGCGTCGCGTACAACAGCCCGACCTCCAACGGCTCGACCGTCACCGGCATCGGCAAGGACAAGGCCGCGGCGATCTGGTACCGCGCGCTGACCGTCTACTTCACCTCCAGCACCAACTACAAGGGCGCCCGGACCGGCACGCTGAACGCCGCCAAGGACCTCTACGGCACCGGCAGCACCGAGTACAACGCGGTCGCGGCCGCCTGGAGCGCGGTGAACGTCAACTAACCGAGAGCGGACCACTCCCGGAAAAGCGACAGGCTGCCGGGGCCCCACCGGGAGAGGGGGCCCCGGCAGCCTGTCGGCGTCCCGGGGTGGCGCGGTCAGGCCGCGACCGGCACCGCGTCCACGGCCTTGCCGCGCTCCTCCTTGGCGAGCATCCGCTCGGCGACGAAGCCGCCGCCGGGCAGCACCGAGAGGACGAACAGCAGGGCACCGCGCTTGACGTCCCACTTCTGCGTCTGCCAGGCCAGGATCCAGAAGACCACGTACAGGATGAACAGGATCCCGTGGACCATGCCCATCACCGGCACCCCGTTGAAGCTGGTGGTGCGCTTGAGCACCGAGCACAGCAGCAGGAGGAGGAAGGAGACCCCTTCGGGGCCGGAGACCAGGCGCAGGCGGTGGACGGCGCTGCTGTTCACGATGCGTACCTCGATACGGGGGCTCGACACGGGGCTCGAAGATCGCTTGTGAACCGGCTCACAAGCATCCGCCCCATTATCACCGAGCACATGTCCGAACCCGCCTCCGGGGTGCGGCGAGCGGAGTCCGACCGCCCGCTTTGTCGCGAACGCGTACCAGAACCGGGCCACCCTCTCCCCCGTTCGGCCCGTCGACCGCTAGATTGCGCCCGTGGCACAGTTTCGACTCCAGGGGTCCAAGACGCTCGCCGTCGACATGACCGGCGACCTCGTGAAGGCCAAGAACGGTTCGATGGTCGCGTACACCGGCCAGATGAACTTCAAGAAGCTCAGCGGCGGAGGCGACGGCCTGCGCGGCATGGTGACGCGCCGGCTCACCGGTGAGCAGATGACGGTCATGGAGGTGAAGGGACAGGGCATCTGCTACTTCGCCGACCGGGCGACCGAGATCAACCTGGTGCGGCTGAACGGCGAGACGCTCTACGTCGAGTCCGACAACCTGCTCTGCACCGAGGGCACGCTCAGGACCGGCACCAGCTTCACCGGCCTGAACGGCGTCTCCTCCGGCAACGGCCTGTTCACCACCAAGGTCGAGGGCCACGGCTGGGCCGCCGTCACCTCCAAGGGGCCTGCGGTCATCCTGCGGGTCACCCAGGGCATGCCGCTGCGGGTCGACCCCGGCGCGTACGTGGCGCACACCGGCAACCTCAACCGCTCCATCAAGTCCGGCGCCGGCTGGACCACCTTCATCGGCGAGGGCGGCGGCGAGGCCGTCCAGGTGGAGTTCACCGGTGAGGGACTGGTCTACGTGCAGCCCTCCGAGAAGCTGACCGTCGGGGGCGACGTCTGATGGCGTTCACGAAGATCAACAACAAGATGATCGAGGCCCGGGTCGTCCCCGGGCAGCGGCTGTTCAGCCAGCGCGGCGCGATGCTCGCGTACACCGGCGAGGTGCGGTTCACGCCGAACATCACCGGCGGGCAGGGCGGCGTCATGTCGATGATCGGCCGCCGGGTGGCCAACGAGGACACCCCGCTGATGACCGTCGAGGGCCAGGGCAGCGTGATGTTCGGCCACGGCGGCCACCACGTGCACGTGATCGACCTGACCGGCGACACCCTGTACGTCGAGGCCGACCGGCTGCTGGCCTTCGAGGGCTCGCTGCAGCAGTCCACCATGTTCATGGGCTCCCAGGGCGGCGTGATGGGCATGGTCCGCGGTCAGGTGACCGGCCAGGGCCTGTTCACCACCAAGCTGGACGGCCACGGCGCGGTCGCCGTGATGGCCCACGGCGGCGTCTTCGAGCTGCCGATCACCCCGAACCAGCCGGTGCACGTCGACCCGCAGGCCTACGTCGCGCACCGCGGCCAGGTCCAGAACAAGCTGTCCACCGCGCTGGGGTGGCGCGACATGATCGGCCGCGGCTCCGGCGAGGCGTTCCAGCTGGAGCTGTCCGGGCACGGCTCGGTGTACGTGCAGGCGAGCGAGGAGAAGCTCTGATGTCCTACCCGCCGCAGCCCCCGTACGGGCAGCCCCAGGACCCGTACGGCCAGTCCCCGTACGGCCAGCCGACCCAGCCCGGCTACCCCGCCGCCCCGCCGCCCGGCTACCCGCAGCAGGGCTACCCCCAGCAGGGGCAGCAGCCGTACCCGCCGCAGGGCCACCCCCAGCAGGGCTACCCGCCGCCCCCGCCGCAGGGCTACCCGGCCCAGCCGCCGCAGCAGTACGCCCAGGAGCAGTACGGCGGCGCGCAGGCCCCGCTGCCCAAGGCCCAGGACGGCTCCGGCCCCGTGGTGCACGACGCGCACAGCCTGCCGTCCAACGACAACGTCAACCCGTACGCCTTCTCGGTGGACCTCAACGGCTCGTACTTCCTGCAGAAGGGCAAGATGGTCGCCTACTACGGCGACATCTCCTTCAAGGGCGTCGGCGCCGGAGCGATCGACCGGATGCTCGGGCAGCACTTCAACTCGCCGATGCACGCGGCGGACTGGGTGGTCGCCGAGGGCCGCGGCAAGCTGCTGCTGGCCGACCGGGCCTTCGACCTCAACTCCTACGACCTGGAGGAGGGGAACCTGACGGTCCGCTCGGGGAACCTCCTGGCGTACGAGCCCACGCTGCGGCTCAAGCAGTCGATCATCCCGGGGTTCCTGACCCTGATCGGCAGCGGCAAGTTCGTCGCCGCCTCGAACGGGCCGGTGCACTTCGTCGAGCCGCCGATCCGGGTGGACCCGCAGGCCCTGGTCGGCTGGGCGGACTGCCCGGCGCCGTGCCACCACTACGACCACGACTACATGCACGGCGTGATCGGCGGCCTCCGCCGGCTCACCGGGCTGGGCGGGGCGTCCGGCGAGGAGCACCAGTTCGAGTTCATCGGCGCCGGCCAGGTGCTGCTCCAGTCGACCGAGGTGCTGATGGCCGAGCGCGCCGTCGGCCAGGTGCACGCCGAGGCCGGGGTGCCGATGGGCGGGGTGCCGGGCCAGCACGCCTCGGGTCACGGCGGCCAGCTGCCGAACGTGAACGTGCCCGGTCTCGGCAACCTGGGCGACCTCGGACGGCGCTTCGGGCTCTGACCCGCGCCGCCATCGCCGTCGACCGGTACGGCGCCGCGCCCCGCGCGCGGCGCCGTGGCCGGATCGCGACGGCCGCCGGACGTGAACGCCGGTAAAGTCGTACAACATTGAACTAAATGCGCTATCGTGGCACCATGGACACGCACACCATCGACCCGGCAGACATCTCGGCCCCGCAGCCCGAAGGGACCGAGGAGACCCCCTGGCTGACCGCCCGGGAACAGCGGTTGTGGCGCGCCCACCTGGAGGTCGCCAAGCTGCTGGAGTACCAGCTCAGCCGCGAACTCCAGCCGCACAACCTGGCGATCAACGACTACGAGATCCTGGTCGTGCTCTCCGAGGCGCCCGAGCGGCGGATGCGGATGACCGACCTGGCCACCGCCACCCTCCAGTCGAAGAGCCGGCTCTCGCACCAGATCACCCGTATGGAGACCGCCGGCCTGGTCCTGCGCCAGGAGTGTCCCGGCGACCGCCGCGGCCTCTACGCCCACCTCACCGACCAGGGCTGGGCGACCATGGAACGGGTCGCGCCCTGCCACGTGCGCAGCGTCCGGGCGCACTTCATCGACCGCTTCACCCCCGAGCAGCTCGACGCGATGTACGAGGCGCTGGCCCCGGTCGCCGAGCACCTGCGGGGCCTGCGCGGGCGCGGCTGAGCACCCCGCCCGCAGGACGGACGGGAGGCCGCCTCCCGTCCGTCGTTCGCGCCACTTCTCAGAGCGTGGTCAGGCCGGCCACCAGCCGGTCGGCCGCGCCGTACGGGTCCAGCTCGCCGGCCACCACCCGCTCGGCCAGCGCGGCCAGCTGCCGGTCGCCGTGCAGATCGCCGATCCGGGCGCGCAGCGCGGCCAGCGCGATCGCCTCGATCTCCTCGGCGGCCCGGCGCGCGCGCCGGACGGCCAGCTCGCCGTGCTCGTCCAGCCAGGCGCGGTGCTTCTCCAGCGCCTCGACCACCTCGTCCACGCCCTCGCCGCGGGCCGCGACGGTCTTCACGATCGGCGGGCGCCAGTCCCCCGCCCCGCGGGCCTCGCCGAGGCCCAGCATGTGGTTGAGCTCCCGGGCGGTGGCGTCGGCACCGTCCCGGTCGGCCTTGTTGACCACGAACAGGTCGCCGATCTCCAGGATCCCGGCCTTGGCGGCCTGGATGCCGTCCCCCATCCCGGGGGCGAGCAGCACCACCGTGGTGTCGGCCTGCGCGGCGATCTCCACCTCGGACTGGCCGACGCCGACCGTCTCCACCAGGATCACGTCGCAGCCGGCCGCGTCCAGCACCCGCAGCGCCTGCGGAGCGGCCCAGGACAGGCCGCCCAGGTGGCCGCGGGTGGCCATCGAGCGGATGAACACCTCGGGGTCGGTGGCGTGGTCCTGCATCCGGACCCGGTCGCCGAGCAGCGCGCCGCCGGAGAACGGCGAGGACGGGTCCACCGCCAGCACGCCGACCCGCTTGCCCAGCCGCCGGTAGGCGGAGACCAGCGCCGAGGTGGAGGTGGACTTGCCCACGCCCGGCGAGCCGGTCAGGCCGACGGTGTAGGCGTGTCCGGTGTGCGGCGCCAGCGCGGCCATCACCTCGCGCAGCTCCGGCGCGGCGTTCTCGACCAGCGAGATCAGGCGGGCGACGGCCCGCGGACGGCCCTGCCGGGCCTGCTCGACCAGGGTCGGCACATCGATCATGGGTGGGTCTCCTTGCGCCGAAGGGCTGCGCCCCGCCCATGGCGGTGCGCAGCCCCGGTGTGCGTCGGTCGGGTGGGCCGGTGTCGTCAGGCCTTGGGCACCCGGACGATCAGCGCGTCGCCCTGGCCGCCGCCGCCGCACAGCGCGGCCGCGCCGACGCCGCCGCCCCGGCGCTGCAGCTCCAGCGCCAGGTGCAGCACCACGCGGGCGCCGGACATCCCGATCGGGTGGCCGAGCGCGATCGCGCCACCGTTGACGTTGACGATCTCCGGGGAGACGCCCAGGTCCTTGGTCGACTGGTGGGCGACGGCGGCGAAGGCCTCGTTGATCTCGATCAGGTCGAGGTCCTCGACCGCGATGCCCTCCTTGGCGACCGCGTGCCTGATCGCGTTGGACGGCTGCGACTGCAGCGAGTTGTCCGGGCCCGCGACGTTGCCGTGCGCGCCGATCTCGGCGATCCAGCTCAGGCCCAGCTCCTCGGCCTTGGCCTTGCTCATCACGACCACGGCGGCGGCGCCGTCCGAGATCTGCGAGGAGGTGCCGGCGGTGATGGTGCCGTCCTTGGTGAACGCCGGGCGCAGCCGGGCCAGGCCCTCGACGGTGGTGTCGGCGCGGATGCCCTCGTCCTGGCTGAAGACGACCGGCTCGCCCCTGCGCTGCGGGATCTCCACCGGGACGATCTCGGCGTCGAAGACGCCGTCGGCCTGCGCCTTGGCGGCGCGCTGGTGCGAGGCGGCGGCGATCTCGTCCTGGGCCTCGCGCGGGATGCCGAGGCGGGCGTTGTGCTTCTCGGTGGACTCGCCCATCGGGATGTTCTCGTAGGCGTCGGTCAGACCGTCGTGGGCCATTGCGTCGAGCAGCTCGATCGCGCCGTACTTGTAGCCCTCGCGGGACTTCGGCAGCAGGTGCGGGGCGTTGGTCATCGACTCCTGGCCGCCGGCCACCACCACGTCGAACTCGCCGGCCCGGATCAGCTGGTCGGCCAGCGCGATGGCGTCCAGGCCGGAGAGGCACACCTTGTTGATGGTGAGCGCCGGGACGTTCATCGGGATGCCGGCCTTGACGGCGGCCTGGCGGGCCGGGATCTGGCCGGCGCCGGCCTGGAGGACCTGGCCCATGATCACGTACTGGACCTGGTCACCGGTCACGCCGGCCCGCTCCAGCGCCGCCTTGATCGCGAAGGCGCCGAGCTCCGCGCCGGAGAACCCCTTGAGGGAGCCGAGCAGCCGACCCATCGGGGTCCGCGCCCCGGCGACGATCACGGAGGTGGTGTTGGAGGACATGGGACGAGCCCCTTTGCGCGTCGTGGCCGGGTGGAGGATGCCGCTCAATGTACTGACCTGTTACCCACCCGTCACCGGACCTATGGTGTGATCGAGCGCACTGGCACGTTCAAGTCAACACCGTGCCGAACCGATCCGGGTGAACCCTCGGCGGCTCCGTGTGAGCAGGCTCGCACCGGGATCACTGGCGCCGCCGACCGCCATGCGTTGCACTGTTTGCCGTCCTGTCACGCCCGCCCCTCACCGGAGGCCACCGTGCTCACCCGCATCGACCACATCGGCATCGCCTGCCGAGACCTCGACAAGACGGTCGAGTTCTACCGCTCCACCTACGGCTTCGAGGTGTTCCACAGCGAGGTCAACGAGGAGCAGGGCGTCCGCGAGGCCATGCTCAAGATCAACGACACCGGCGACGGCGGTGCCTCCTACCTCCAGCTGCTGGAGCCGATCCGCGAGGACTCCCCGGTCGGCAAGTGGCTGGAGAAGAACGGCGAGGGCGTCCACCACATCGCCTTCGGCACCGCCGACGTCGACGCCGACTCCGAGTCCATCCGCGCCAAGGGCGTCCGGGTGCTCTACGAGCAGCCGCGGATCGGCTCGATGGGCTCGCGGATCACCTTCCTGCACCCCAAGGACTGCGGCGGGGTGCTGACCGAGCTCGTCACCTCCGCCGAGCCGGGCGCCCACGAGGACCACTGAGCCGCCCCCGGGTGCCGCCGCGCGGCGGCACCCGGGCCTCCCCGCGCCCGTCCGCCGCCCCTCCGCACCGCCAACCCGCTGGTAACCTCGCCCGTCGAGCCGGAAACCCCTACGCGGCCATTCCCCCGCAAGACGCTCCCACTACAATGCCCAGGTGCGCGAAGACTCCGGGGGACGGAGAAGACGGGCACGGCCGAGACAGGCCCGCCCGCCCCGGTGGGAGGCCCGTCGCAGGGGAGTCCATTACGCGGGCACGACCGAACAGTCGCAAGACGGATCTGTCACCATTCTCCACAAGGCAAGAGTTCGCCCAGGAGTCCACCCGGACGGGGGAATGCGGATCGACCGCGCTCCCACGGCCAGGACTCCGACGACGCGGCGGGCGCCCCCGATTGGACGGGGGACGTCCGAACGTCCGCGGATGCAAGGACCAGTCGGAACAGCGCCCGGACCACGGGAGCGGACCGGCCGGGTCGAGGACGCGACCAGGAGATGGATGGGACCGCGGAGTGCGGGGCTACGACCGCTACGAGGTTGACGATCACCTCTCCCAGTTCGAGGCCGAGATGGATCGGACTCGGAAGGAGCGGGACAAGTCAGTCGAGCATGCCGAGGACCTCGCCTACCAGGTGGAGGTGCTCCGGGCCAAGCTGCACGAATCCCGCCGCATGCTCGCCCAGCCGCGCGCCTTCGACGCCGTCTCCGGCCAGGCCGAGCAGATGCTCCGCACGGCCGAGATGCAGGCCCAGCAGCTGCGCGCCGACGCCGAGCGCCAGCTGCGCGACTCCCAGGCCGCGACCCAGCGGATCATGGCCGAGGCCGCCGAGCGCACCGCCCGGCTGGAGGCCGAGCTGGCCGCCCGCCGCCGCCAGCTGGAGGACGAGCTCGCCGAGCTGCGGCGCAGCGCCGAGCAGCACGTCAACGAGAACGTCAACTGGGCCGAGCAGACCCGGGCCGGCACCGAGCAGGAGGCCCAGCGCCTGCTCCAGGAGGCCCGCGGCGAGGCCGAGCGGATGATGGCCGCGGCCCGCGCCGAGGCCGCCGCCCTCTCCGACCAGGCCCGCGCGCAGACCGCCGCCGACGTGGACGCCGCCCGCGGTGAGGCCCAGGCCGCCGCCGAGGCCGCCCTCCACCGGGCCCAGAACGACGCCGAACGACTCCTCCGGGCCGCCTCCGAGCAGGCCCAGCAGGCCGGCGCCCAGGCCGCCGCCGACGTGGACGCCGCCCGCGGCGAGGCCCAGCTGCAGCTCGCCGCCGCGCACGCCGCCGCCGAGCAGGAGCTGGCCGCCGCCCGCGCCGAGATCGGCCGGCTCACCGAGGCCGCCGCCGCCGAGCAGAGCCGCGCCGAGCAGCAGCTCGCCCACGCCCAGGCGGAGATAGCACGGCTGCGCGCCGAGGCCGTCGCCGAGGCCGAGCGGGCCCGGCAGGAGGCCGCCGAGCTGCGGACCCGCGCCACGGCCGCCGCCGAACAGCTCCAGGCCGACGCGGAGGCCGCCGCCGAGCGCCGGTTCGCCGACGGCGAGGCGGCCAGCGAGCAGCGCTCGCAGACCGCCCGCGCCGAGGTCGCCCGGATGGTCGCCCAGGCCACCAAGGAGGCCGAGGCGATCCGCGTCGAGGCCGCCACCAAGCAGGCCGAGGCGGACGCCGCCAAGGCCGCCGCCGCCGAGGAGAGCGAGCGGCTGCGCGCCACCGCCGAGTCGGTGGCCGGTCAGCTGCGCGCCGAGGCCGAGGCCGCGATCGCCGAGATGCGCGAGCGGGCCGAACGGGACGTCGCCGAGCTGCGGGCCCAGGCCGAGGCCGCCGCCGAGCGGCTGCGCGGCGAGGCCGAGGAGGCCGGCCGGGCGACCGGTGCCACGGACGCCGCCGCCCACCTGGCCAAGGCCGCCAAGAGCGCCGAGGAGATGCTCGACCGGGCCGGCCGGGACGCCGAGGCCACCCGCGCCGGGGCGACCACCGAGGCCGAGCGGATCCGGGCCGAGGCCGCCGCCGAGGCCGAGCGGCTGCGCGAGCAGGCGCGGGCCGCGGTCGAGGCCGCCCAGAACGCCGCCCTGGACGACGCCGCCGCGATCCGCGAGCGGATCCAGGAGATGCAGGACGAGGCCGCCCGACTGCGCGCCGAGGCCGAGGAGCTGCGCGCCCAGGCCGCCGCCGAGGCCGAGCGGGTGCGCGGCGAGGCCCGCCGGCAGGCCGTGGTGCAGATCGAGGAGTCGGCGAAGACCGCCGAGGAGCTGCTCACCAAGGCCAAGTCCGACGCGGACGAGCTGCGCTCCGGCGCCGCCGCCGAGATCGAGCGGCTGCGCGCGCAGGCCAAGGAGCACGCCGCCGAGACCCAGGGCCGGGCCGAGCAGACCCTGGAGCGGGCCCGCACCGAGGCCGCGAAGATCACCGCCGCGGCCGAGCAGCAGGGCCAGGACGCGCTCACCGCCGCGAAGGCCGCGGCCGCCGAGAACCGCTCCGCCGCCGAACGTGAGACCGCCGAACTGCGCCGCGAGGCAGGCGAGTTCGACCAGCGGGTGCGCGCCGAGGCGACCGCCGCCGCGCAGGCCCTGCGGGCCGACGCGCAGGCCGAGGCGGACGCCGTCCGGGACGCCGCCGTCGGCGCCGCCGAGCGGCTGCGCACCGAGACCGACACCGAGGTGGCCCGCAGCCGGGCCGAGGCCGAGGCCGCCGCCGAGGCGCTGCGCGAGGAGAGCCGGCGCGAGCGCGAGGAGGCCTCCGCCGGGCTGCTCCGCGAGCGCGAGGAGACCGCCGAGCGCTTGGCCGCCGCCGCGGAGGCCCGCGAGCAGGCCGAGACCGCCGCCGCCGAGCTGACCGAGCGCACCGCCGCGGAGACCACCGCCGTCCGCGAGGCCGCCGACGCCCACGCCGAACGCGTCCGCACCGAGGCCGAGACCGCCGCCGCCGAGCTCACCGAACGCACCGCCATCGAGACCGCCCGGCTCCAGGCCGAGGCCGAGCGGGCGCTGGAGACCGCCGAGACCGTCGCCGAACAGCTCCGGGCCGAGGCCGAGGCCGCCGCTGCGGAGACCCGCGAACAGGCCGAGACCGCCGCCGCCGAGCTGACCGAGCGCACCGCCGCGGAGACCACCGCCGTCCGCGAAGCCGCCGACGCCCACGCCGAGCACGTCCGCACCGAGGCCGAGACCGCCGCGGCGGAGCTGCGTGAGCGGGCCGCGGCCGAGCTGGCGCTCGCCGAGGAGCAGGCCGAGACGGTCCGCGCCGAGGCCGGCCGCGAGCTGTCCGAGGCCCGGTCCACCGCCGCGGCGATCCGCGCCGAGGCCGGCGAGGAGCTGGAGCAGGCCCGGCGCGACGGCGAGGAACTGGTCGCCGCCGCCCGGACCGAGGCCGCCGGGCTGGTCGAGGCCGCCGACGAGGAGGCCGCCGAGGTCCGCCAGTCGGTGGCCGGGCTGCACGAGACCGCCTCCCAGCAGATCGCCGAACTCCGGGCCGCCGCCGAGCGGGACGCCGAGGAGCTGCGCGAGCAGGTCGAGCGGGCCGCCGCCCAGCTGCGCGACACCGCCGACCGGGAGACCACCGAGCTGCGGGCGCTGGCCGACCGCGAGACCGCCGAACTCCGGGCGCTGGCCGACCGCGAGACCGCCGAGCTGCGCGACGCCGTCGAGCGCGAGGTGGCCGAGCTGCGCGCGGTCGCCGAGCACGAGACCGCCGACCTGCGGGCCCGCACCACCGCCGAGACCACCGCGCTGCGCGAGCAGACCGAGCTGGAGCTGGCCGCCGAGCGCGAGGCCGCCGAGGCCGAGCTGGCCCGGCAGCGGGCCGAGGCGCTGGCCTGGGACGAGGCGCTGCGCGCCGAGGCCGAGTCCACCCTGCGCGCCGCCCAGGAGGCCTCCGAGCGGCAGCGCGCCGAGGCCGCGGAGCTGGCCGCCCGGACGGTGGCCGCCGGCGAGGACCGGGCCGCCGGCACCGTCGCCGACGCGGAGGAGTACGCCGCCGCGCTGCGCGCCGAGGCCGAGGAGTACGCGCTCGCCACCCGCACCCTCGCCGACGACTACGAAACGGCCTCCCGCGGTCGCGCCGACGCCTACGACGCCGACACCCGCGAGGCCGCCGAGCAGTTCGACAAGTCCACCCGCGAGCACGCCAAGTCCGTGCTGGAGAAGGCCTTCGCGGACGCCGAAGCGCTCGGCGAGGACGCCCGCACCACCGCGCTGGCGACCACCGCCGCCGCCGAGGAGCAGGCCGACGCGATGGTCGCCGCCGCCCGCAAGGAGGCCGACCGGCTGGTCTCGGCCGGCGAGGCCGGCGGGCAGGAGGCCGTCGAGAAGGGCCGGTCCGACGCCGACGCGCTGCTCTCCGAGGCCCGCCGGGACGCCACCGCGATCCGCGAGCGCGCCGAGGAGCTGCGCGAGCGCACCGACGCCGAGGTGGAGGCCCTGCACGAGCGCGCCCGCAAGGAGAACGCGCAGGCCATGAAGTCGGCCGGCGAGCGGGTGGACGCCCTGGTGACGGCGGCCCAGGACCAGCTGACCGAGGCCGAGGAGCAGGCGGTGGCCACCGTCGCCGAGGCCGAGGACCGGGCGGCGGCGCTGGTCGCGGCCGCCGAGGACCGGGCCAACGAGCTGACCTCGGAGGCGTCCGCCGAGGCCAGCAAGGTCCGGCTGTCCGCCGTCCGCAAGGCCGAGGGCCTGCTGAAGGAGGCGGAGACCAAGCTCGCCAGCTCCACCGACCGCGCCGAGGCCCTGATCGTCAAGGCCGAGGCCAAGCTGAAGTCCTCGCAGGACGAAGCCGAGGAGCGGCTGGACTCGGCCGCCGCCGAGGCCGAGAAGCGGCTGCGGGCCGCGGACCAAGCGGCGGACGAGCAGGTCGAACTGGCGAAGGCGGAGGCCGAGCGGCTGCTCGCCGAGGCGCGGGCCGAGGCGAAGCGGGTCACCGACGAGGGCCGGCGCGAGCTGGACGAACTGGTGCGCCGCCGCAAGGACATCAACACCGAGATCTCCAGGGTGCAGGACGTGCTGTCCGCCCTGGAGGCCTTCGAGGCGCCGTCACCGGTCGCGCAGGCCAACGGGGGAAGCAACACCAAGAAGGACGGGGGTGCCAAGGCCGGTGCCGGGATTGGCTCTCCCCGATCGGGTGGCAATCGCTCCAAGAACGCACCACCCGATTGAGCGGACATTGTCCGCGGGACAACGGCGTTTCGCCGCCGACACTCCGGTACCGTGTCAGGATTCCCTCAACCACCTCAGCGGTTTGACGACAGGAAGCCCAGAACCCCATGAGCGACAGTCACTCCCCTCACGGCTTCGACCTGGTGCGCCGTGGGTACGAGCGCGCCCAGGTAGACGAGCGGATCACCAAGCTGGTGGCCGACCGTGACAGTGCCTTGACCCGGATCAGCGCCCTCGAGAAGCGCATCGAGGAGCTCCACCTGGAGACCCAGACCGCCCAGGCCGCGGTGGCCGAGGCGGAGCCGTCGTACGCCGGTCTCGGTGCCCGGGTCGAGAAGATCCTGCGGCTCGCCGAGGAGGAGGCCAAGGACCTGCGCGAGGAGGCGCACCGCGCCGCCGAGCAGCACCGCGAGCTCGCCGAGGCCGCCGCCCAGCAGGTCCGCACCGAGGCCGAGAACTACGCCAAGGACCGCAAGGCCAAGGCGGAGGACGAGGGTCTGCGGATCGTCGACAAGGCCAAGAGCGACTCCGCCCAGCTGCGCGCCGAGGCCAACAAGGACGCCCAGAACAAGCGCGAGGAGGCGGACGCCCTCTTCGAGGAGACCCGCACCAAGGCCGCCCAGGCCGCGCTGGAGTTCGAGACCAACCTGGCCAAGCGCCGCGAGCAGTCCGAGCGCGACCTGGCGGCCCGCCAGGCCAAGGCGGAGAAGCGGCTGGCGGAGATCGAGCACCGGGCGGAGCAGCTGCGCCTGGAGGCCGAGAAGCTGCGCACCGACGCCGAGCGCCGCGCCCGCCAGACCGTCGAGACGGCCCAGCGCCAGTCCGAGGACATCGTGGCCGACGCCAACGCCAAGGCCGACCGCATCCGCAGCGAATCCGAGCGCGAGCTGGCGGCGCTCACCAACCGCCGCGACAGCATCAACGCCCAGCTGACCAACGTCCGCGAGATGCTGGCGACGCTGACCGGCGCGGCCGTGGCCGCCGCCTCGCTGCCGAACGACGACACCATGGGCGTGCCCGCCCAGCAGTCGCGCTGACGCGCTCCGCAGGCCCCGTGACGGCCCCCGCCCTCCCCGGGCGGGGGCCGTCCGGCTTCCCGCTTCCTCAGCGCGGGTAGGCGCCGTCCGGCCGCTGGTGGCCGCAGCTGAGCTGGTTGCCCTCGTCGTCCGAGACCGTGCCGAACCACGAGGTGCACCAGACCGACACCGAGTCCGGCCAGTACTGCACCTCGAACGGGTGCCCCGGGCCGTAGTCGCCGTACGAGGTGACGATGAACGTCTCCCCCGGGCGCATCCAGTAGTCCTCGCCCAGCGGCTCCAGGGTCAGTTCGAGCAGCCCGTCACCCCGGTTGGTCAGCGGCATCCGGCCGGTGACCTCCAGCGCGGAGAAGTCCCAGCCGCCGGTCTCCGCACGCTCCTCCTTCATCCCGCCGCCACCACCCGCTCCAGCAGCCGGAGCGCGACCGCGTCGAACGCCTCCGGCGCCTCGATCGCGCTCAGGTGGCCCACCCCGGGGAGCACGGTCAGCTCCGCGTCCGGCAGGGCCTTCGCCATCAGCTCCGCCTCGGTGACCGGGATCAGGCCGTCCTCGGCGCCCGCCACCACGGCGGCCGGCACCCGCACCCCGGCCAGCACGTCCAGGCGTTCAGGGCGGGCCGCCATGGCCCGCTGCGCCCAGGCGACGGCGGCCGGCGGGGCGGCGGCGACCATCCCCTCCACCCGGTCCACCAGGTGCTGGGAGGCCGGCCCGAGCTGGCCGGCCGCCATTTTCTCGTCGAGCAGCAGCCGGACGCTGTCGCGGGCCAGCACCGCGGCGGCGATCCGGGCCCGGTTGGTCCGGGCCGCCTCGGGGTCGGCGGTGGCCTTGGTGTTGGCCAGCAGCAGGCCGGCCAGCCGGTCGGGGTGGCGCTGGGCGAAGGCCATCGCCACGTACCCGCCCATGGAGAGCCCGCCGAGCACCGCCCGGTCGATCCCGGCGGTGTCCAGCAGTCGGGCGACGTCGTCGGCCACCGTGTCCAGCGAGGGCTCCTCGGAGCCCAGCCCGGTGCCGCCGAAGCCGCGCTGGTCCGGGGCGATCACCCGGGCCCGATCCCCGGCCGGGCCGGGCAGCGCGTCCAGTTGGGCGGACCACATGGCGGCACTGAGCGGAAAGGCGTGCAGCAGCACGAGGGGTGTTCCGGTACCGCTCTCGCGGACGGACACTGCGGAGGGGAGCTGGGTCATGGGGCCACCGTATTCCGGTGCGCCCGGCGGGCCCACTCAGCGGGCCACCTTGTCCGCTTTGTCATAGCCTGACGGAGAGTAAGGGAGCGCCATGATCGAGCTGCACGACCTGACCAAACGTTACGGCAAGACGCTGGCCGTCGACCGGCTCAGCTTCAAGGTCCCGCAGGGCGTGGTCACCGGCTTCCTGGGGCCCAACGGTGCCGGGAAGTCCACCACGATGCGCATGATCCTCGACCTCGACCGCCCCACCGGCGGCCGGGTCACCATCGACGGCAAGAGGTACGGACAGCTCAGCGAGCCGCTGAAGTACATCGGCGCGCTGCTGGAGGCCAAGGCCGTCCACCCCGGCCGCACCGCCCGTGACCACCTGCTCTGGCTGGCCCAGAGCAACCGCATCCCCGAGCGCCGGGTGGACGAGGTGCTCGCCGCGGTCGGCCTCACCCCGGTCGCCCGCAAGCGGGCCCGCGGCTTCTCCCTCGGCATGGGCCAGCGCCTCGGCATCGCCTCCGCGCTGCTCGGCGACCCGGAGATCCTCATGTTCGACGAACCGGTCAACGGGCTCGACCCGGAGGGCATCCTCTGGATCCGCAACCTCATGAAGCGCCTCGCCGCCGAGGGCCGGACCGTCTTCGTCTCCTCGCACCTGATGAGCGAGATGGCCGTCACCGCCGACCACCTGGTGGTCATCGGCCGGGGCCGGCTGCTCTCCGACCTGCCGATGGCCGAATTCATCCGCCGCAACTCCCGCTCCGCCGTCCGGCTGCGCAGCCCGCAGCCCGAGCGGCTGCTCGACGTCCTGGCCGGCGCCGGGCTGCGGCACGAGCCCGGCCCGGACGGCGCGTACGAGGTGGTCGACGGCGACCTCGCCGAGCTCGGCGAACTCGCGGCCGCGCACGGCGTGGTGCTGCACGAGCTCAGCCCGCAGCAGGCCTCGCTGGAGGAGGCGTTCATGCAGATGACGGCCGACGCGGTGGAGTACCACGCCGGCGACGGGGCGGGGCGCGACGCGGCCGGCGCACCCGGCGGACCCGGCGGACCTGGCGGACCTGGCGCACCTGGCGCCTGGGGGGCCGACTGGCGGGGCGGCGCGGCGAAGCAGCCGGTCGCCCCCGGCACGGAGGAGAACTGAGATGGCGTCCTTCCCCGCGGTCCTGCGCTCCGAGTGGACCAAGATCCGCAGCGTCCGCTCGACGGTCTGGACCCTCGCGCTGACCTTCGTGGTCACCCTCGGCATCGGCGCCCTGCTGTCGCTGCTCACCAACAACAACTTCGAGGAGTTCCGCAGCGACGACAGCCCGTTCGACGCCACCGGGACGGCCTTCTCGGGCATCATCCTGGGCGAACTGGCCATCATCGTCTTCGGCGTCCTGGCGATCGGCAACGAGTACAGCAGCGGGATGATCCGGGTCACCCTGGCCGCCGTCCCGCAGCGCGGCACCCTGCTCACCGGCAAGGCCGTGGTGCTCGGCGCGATCGCCCTGGCCGTCTCGCTGGTGACGGCCTTCCTGACCTTCTTCACCGGCCAGGCGCTGCTCGGCGGCCACTCCACCTCGCTGGGCGAACCGCACGTGCTGCGCGCGGTGTTCGGCGCCGCGCTCTACCTCACGATGCTCTGCCTGTTCTCGGCCGGGGTCACCGCGATGCTGCACAACCAGACCCTCGCGCTGGGCGTGCTGGTGCCGTTCTTCTTCCTGCTCTCGCCGATCCTCTCGGCGGTGCCGGGGGCCAAGACCGTCGCCCACTACTTCCCCGACTACGCGGGCTCCCGGATGCTGCTGGTCTACGAGCAGCACGGCCAGCCGTACGGGCCCTGGGCGGGCTTCGTCATCTGCCTGGCCTGGACGGCCGCCGCGCTGGTCGGCGGCGCGCTGGTGCTGAAGAACCGCGACGCCTGAGCGCCCTTCAGTGCCCCGAGTGCCCTGAACGCCCTGAGCGCCCTGAGCGCCCGGCAGGCGTCAGTACCGGGGAGCGCCGCGGCCGCGGAGCAGGTTCGAGGCCCGGCGCTCCCGCGCGCCCCAGCAGGCCCGGTGCCAGTGCCGCCGGTCGTCCACCCCCGCGCCGTGCGACGGCCAGGCCACCACATGGCCGACCCCGGGCGGGATCTCCTGGTCGCAGCCCGGGCAGCGGTAGTGCCGCCCGGCCGTCCCGGCGACCGTCTGGACCACCCAGTCCTCGCCCCGGTAGTTCTCCGTCCGCCGCATCGAGCCGCCCAGCGGGGCGGCCGGCTCCGCCTGGTCACGGTCGGCGGCGCTCTTGATCCGGTTGCGTCGGGGCGACACGGTGGGCTACCTCTCTACGGGGGTTCGGAACCGTTCCAGCCTACGGCGCCGCGCCACCGGGTCGGGCCCCTATCACGGCATCGGGGGATGATCCGGTGTTTCCCCTGAGATCCACCCGTATCTCTGGGAAATTGGTGGTTCGGCGTGCCATTGGCACATGACATCGGCTACTCACGAGGGGACAGGCGGGGCCCGCAAACCCTGCGCGCACCCGAGGAGGCCTCAGAATGACCAGAACCAGCGCCCGCGCCGAGACCCGCCGGCCCGTCGGGGTCCGCCCGCCGGCCCCCGGCCCGGCGCTGACCCCCACCACCGTCACGGCCGCCGCCGGCACCCCACTGCCGGCGGTCCAGCGGTCCGCCACCGCCACCGCCACCGCGGACACCGCGCCCGTCCGGGTCGGCGCGTTCCTGCTCTCCGCGCAGTTCCCCGGCCAGACCCACGGGGAGGCGCTGGACCGCACCGTCCGCGCCGCCGTCGCGGCCGAACTGGCGGGACTGGACAGCGTCTGGCTGGCCGAGCACCACTTCGTCCCGTACGGGGTCTGCCCGAACGCCGCCACGCTGGCCGCGCTGCTGCTCGGCCGGACCAGGCGGATCGGCATCGGCACGGCGGTCAGTGTGCTCTCCACCACCCACCCGGTGGCCCTCGGCGAACAGGCCGCGCTGCTCCACCTCACCTCCGACGGACGCTTCACGCTCGGGGTGGGGCGCGGCGGCCCGTGGATCGACCTGGCGGTGTTCGGCGGCGGTGTCGACGCCTTCGAACAGGGCTTCCCGGAACGGCTCGACCTGCTGCTGCGCTGGCTGCGCGGCAGCCGGGTGGGCGCGGCCGGACCGCAGTTCAGCTTCCCCGAGGTCGCCGTGGTGCCCCGGGCCACCGAGCCGCCCCGGCACCCGGACCTCGGCGCCTGGCTGGGCCTCGACGACCGGACCGGCGCGCTGCGCTTCCCCCGCCAGCGCCTGGACGCGGACGGCTCCGCCGAGGAGCTCACCGCCACCGGCCGCCCGGCGGCCGGCCCGCCGGTGGTGGTCGCCTGCACCTCGCCCGGCGGGGTCCGCACCGCCGCCGAGCGCGGCCTGCCGATGCTGCTCGGCATGCACTCCGGCGACGACGACAAGCGGCAGATGCTGGAGCTGTATCGTTCCGCCTGGCTCGCGGCCGGGCGCGGCGAGGAGCAGCTGCGCCGCGTCACCCGCCAGCACGTCGCGGCCGGGGTGGCCCAGGTCGACGACCGCGCCTCGACGGCCCGGGCGACGCTGCTGCGCGCCATGCCGGGCTGGTTCGAGTTCGGGCTCGGCGCGCACCGCACGGTGGACGGCCGGGAGCGCAAGATGCGCGACCCGCGCCAGTACACCGAGCTGCTCTGCGACCTGCACGCGGTCGGGACGCCGAAACAGTGCGCGGACCGGCTCCTGGCCACCGCCGAACGGACCGGCATCCGCCGCTTCGCGCTGCTCGCCGAGGGCAGCGGCGACCGCGAGGCCACCCTGCACAACATCGCCCGGCTCGGCTCCGAGGTCCTGCCGCAACTGGGCTGAAGCCCGCCGCCGGGCACCCCACCTCGGGGCCCGGCGGCGGGCTCCGACGGACGGTACAAAAGCGAACCTATGACTAACAGTCGCGCAGCTCGTCGGACTGGTTGAGCAGCTGCTCGCGGACCGAGGTGAAGCGCTCGTAGCGCTTCTTGTTGGTGGAGGACGGCCGGAACACCGCCACCCGGTGACAGTTCTGGAAGGCCAGCCGGACGCCGAAGTGCCGTTCCAGGGCCCCCCGGATGGCATCGCTGGCCAGCGCCCGCAGGAGCTGGCCGCGGGCCTGCTCGCTGGGCGGCGGTACGTGGTTGTCGGCGAAGTCGGTCCCGTCGACCTCGGCCTGGGCGACCAGCGAGCTGATCAGGTCCCAGGCGTAGGGCAGGGAGACGCGGACGCAGTCGACGAACTCCCGCTCGTCGACCTCGTCCCGCTCGGCCTTCTCCAGCAGGGCCGGTGAGACGTCGAGCGACATGGATTCTCCTCTCGCGGTCCGCCCGCGCGGCGCCCGGGCGGTGATGCGTAGTCCAAGTCAGAGCTAAGGGTGGGTGAAGGCGCGCGGGTGTGTCCGGAACACCGTCGGACGGGTGTGACGCCGTCGGACGACCGTGCTTCCGGCAGCGCGCCGAGGCGGGGGCGCCGATGCCCCGTCGAGGGACGCGGCCGGGGCGCCGCCCGCTCAGAACAGCGTGGCAGTCAACGACGGGTCAGGCCGGTGGTTCCGGTGGATTGCTCCGGGAATACGCCCCGGTGCACCAGAATGGCCGGATCCTGTCGGATCGTTCATCTGAAGTCTCCATCCCCGTTGACAGCGCTCCCGCAAGCAAGCCGTCACACACCGTAGCTGCCTAAGATGGTGGCCGCCAGGGTGCCGGACAGGCTTTCACGGGATCGCAGGGCATCCATGGTGGCCGGGTTCGCGGAGTCTTCACCCGGTCGTCGCGGAATCGCATCAACTGGCCCCGGTGGGCTAGCGTGGTCGACCGTGCGTCTCGTAATTGCCCGCTGCTCAGTCGACTATGCCGGTCGGCTCTCCGCCCATCTGCCCTCCGCCACCAGGCTCATCCTGGTCAAGGCCGACGGCAGCGTCAGCATCCACGCCGACGACCGCGCCTACAAGCCGCTCAACTGGATGTCCCCGCCGTGCGTCCTCAAGGAGGCCGACGGGGTCTGGACGGTGGAGAACAAGGCCGGCGAGAAGCTCATCATCACGCTGGAGGAGGTGCTGCACGACTCCTCGCACGAGCTGGGGGTGGACCCCGGACTCATCAAGGACGGCGTCGAGGCACATCTCCAGGTGCTGCTCGCGGACCGGATGGAGGTGCTCGGCGCCGGCTGGTCCCTGATCCGCCGCGAGTACCCGACCGCGATCGGCCCCGTGGACATCCTGTGCCGCGACTCGGACGGCGCCACGGTCGCCGTCGAGATCAAGCGGCGCGGCGAGATCGACGGCGTCGAGCAGCTCACCCGGTACCTGGAACTGCTCAACCGGGACCCGCTGCTTGCCCCCGTCAAGGGCATCTTCGCCGCGCAGGAGATCAAGCCGCAGGCCCGCGTGCTGGCCACCGACCGCGGCATCGGCTGCGTGGTGCTGGACTACGACGCGCTGCGCGGCATCGACGACGACAAGCTGAAGCTGTTCTGACCCCTCGGCCGGATCAACCGGTCGTCGGCTTGGCCGCCGAGGTGGACGCCGTCGCGCTCGGGGAGCTCGACGGCGTTCCCGGTCCGCTGGGGGTCTGCGTCGGGCTCGGGGTGGCCGGCGGGGTCACCGTGCCGGGGGGCGTACTGGGGTCGCCGGTCGGCTGGGTGCCGCCACCGCCTCCGTTGTTGCCGCCCGCGGCGCCTCCCGCGCCGCCACCGCCGGCCGTAGCGCCCCCGCCCGTGCCGCCCGTACCGCCACCGCCCGTGCCACCCGCGGTGCCGCCTCCGGCGCCGCCCACGGGGGGCTGCGGCGGGTTCGGGGCCGAGGGCTGCGGCGGGGTGGGGCCGGTGCTCTCCCCCGGGCTGGGCGAGCGGCTCGGCTTCTTCGTCCCCGAGGCCGAGGGCGAGCCGGACGGCGTCCGCGAGGCCGTGGCGCTGCCACTCGGCGACGTCCCGCCCGCCGGCTCCGCCGAGGACGGCGTGCCCGTCCCGTCGGACGGTCCGGTGGCCGGCAGGGTGAGCGTCGAGGAGGGGCCGGAGGCCGTCGGACGCGGCGTCCCGGAGCGCGGCGCGGCGCCGGCGCCGGGCAGCGTGGAGCCGTCGTCGCCGCTGCTGTGCGGGTCGTTGCCCTTGTCCTCGCCGGCCACCGTCATCCCGACCGCCGTGCCGAGCACGCCCAGCGCCAGGACCGCCGCCGAGGCCGCGATCACCGTCCGCCTGCGCCGGCCCCGACCGGCGGCGGCCGCGCCGATCCGCAGCGGCACCCGTGCGATGGCCCGGATGCCGGGCCGCCGGGCCGCCGACCCGTCCGGCGCGGCGGCCGACAGCTGCCGGCCCTCGGCCCGCAGCAGGTCGAGCATCCGGCGTGCCCCGGCCGCCCCGCGCGGCTCGCCGAGCGCGCTCCGCAGCGCCAGCGCGGCCTCCAACTCGGTGACGGCCCGGCCGGGTTCGTGGACGCAGACGGCGTACACGCCCAGCTCGTGGTGGAACCAGGCCTCGTCGGCCCTGGCACCGGTCCGCCGGGCCGCCTCCAGGCCGAGCTCCAGGGCCCGCTCCCAGGCCCCCCAGCGCAGCGACAGCGCCAGTGCGGGGGCCGCCGCCCGGGCCAGCCGCCGTACCGCGTCGTGCCGCCCGGCGGCCCGGTCGGCGAGCAGGACGCCGATCACCACCTCGGCCTCGGCGGCGATCTGCGCCAGCGAGACCGAGGAGTGCCCGACCCACCAGGAGAAGTGCTGGGCGGCGCCGTCCACGCTGTCCCCGGGCGGCCAGTGCGGGGCGAGCAGCTCCAGCGCCCCGGCGGTCAGCCGGTGGTGGCCGCCGATGGAGACGGCGAGCCCGGCGTCGGCGAGTTCGGCGAGCGCGCTCTCGCCCTGGCCGACGTCGATCAGCGCGGGCAGGTGCGGGGCGGTCGGGCACTCGCCGCCGAGCGCCACGGCGAGCCGCAGCACGGCCTGGGCGGTCTCGCTGAGCCCCTCGGCGAGCCGGACGGCGGGCAGGGTGGACTCGGCGACCGAGGGCAGCGGCACGGTGCCGCGCAGGGCCGCCTCGCGGACCGCCGGGTCGGGGTCGTGGACGGGCTCCTTCACCGCGCCGAAGACGTCCAGCCGGTCCTCCTCGGCGGCGACCAGCGCGTCCACCGCGACGTCCCGCTGGCGCAGCAGCGCGGCGGCCTGGACGAAGCGCAGCGGCAGTCCCTCGGACTCGAACCAGAGGTCCACCGCCCAGGCCTTCTCGGCCGCGTCCAGGGGCCGTCCGGCCAGCCGGGCGGCGAGGGCCAGGCAGGCGGGCCGGGAGAGCCCGGCGACCAGGTGGTCCTGGAGCCGGGAGTCGGCCGGCAGCAGCGGGCTGTCGGCGGCGGCGGAGATCAGGAAGGCGCAGTCGGGGGCGGCGGCGAGCAGCGCCTCCAGCTCGGCGCCGGCCGGCTCGACCTCGTCGATGACGACGATCGCGCCGACCCCGGCGAGGTGCTCGGCGAGCTGACCGGGGTCGGGGCGGAAGCCGGGGGCGTGGTGGGTGGCGGCGAAGAGGTCCTGGAGCAGGTCGGCGGCGGTGCGCCGGTGGCCGCGGAGCTGGACCACGCCGCCGGGGGCGAGGTCGCCGGCCGACTCGGCGACGGCCGACAGCAGGGCGCTGCGGCCGGAGCCGGCCTGGCCGACCAGGCGTATCGAGCGCCCCTCGGCGAGCAGGCCGAGCAGCTGGGCGACGTCGGCCTCGCGGTCGAGCAGCGGCAGGTCGGCGGGCCCGGCGCCGAGCGCGAGCGGGCCGACCTGGCGGGCGGCGTCACCGGCCGGGCCGCGGGCGGAGGTGCCCGGCTCGGTCCGGCGGGGGCTGGGGCGCCACTCCTCGGGGCAGGGCCTGACCTCGGAGCCCTCGGGGCCGCCGACGCCCACCAGCAGCCCGCCGGAGACCAGTTCACCGTTCCGGGTGCGCACGGACTCCTGCCGGAAGTCCCCGGTTGGCTGTGCCACGTTCTGCTCCGCCCCACACTCGCGCCGTCGACCCGTACCGGGTGCCGCCCGGGGCCGGGCCCGGCGGCCGTTTCCTGACGCCAGACTCTCGCACATCCGCGCCCGCCCGCACAGCGCCGTCCCGTCACCGGCCGTCCGCGGCAGGGGTTCCGGGGGTGTTCGAGGGGTCTTGGGTGGTCAGGGGCCGGGGCGTCGGAGGCCAGGCGTCAGAGACAGGGGCGTCAGCGGCGGGGGCGTCAGAGCGCCGGCAGGGTGGCCCCGCGGGGCTCGGCGACGACGCCCTCGACGGCGAGGATGCGGTGCAGCCGGGTGGCCACCAGCAGCCGCTGGAGCTGGGCCGGGACGGAGCGCAGCACCAGCCGGCGGCCGATCCGGCCGGCGCGGCGGTGGGTCCCCATGATCACGCCGAGGCCGGTGGCGTCCCAGAACTCCAGGCGGGCGAGGTCGAGCACGAGGTCGCCGAAGCCGCCGTCGACGGCCTGGTGCAGCCGCGCCCGCGCGTCGGCGGCGGTGCGCACGTCGAGGCGGCCTTCGAGGGCCAGCGCGGCGTGGTTGCCGGTGATGCGCATGCTCTCCTCCTCCTCCGCGAGGCGGGCCCGGCGTGCCGGGGCGGGCCGGACCGGGTCGGCCGGCCCGGTCGGTGCCGCCGGGTGTCGGCGGCCGGGTGGCTGTCGGTGGCTGGGTGACTGTCGGTGGGTACGGGTGTCGCTGACGGTCTCGGGCCGTGAGGCGGTGGCGGTGGCGCTCCGGGTGCCGGGAGGGCCCCGCGGCCCCACGCGCCGGCCCCGGCCGTGCGGAATGCCGGGTTCCCCGTCATCCATCTGACGGCGCGCCGGGCCCCCGGGTTGCTGGTTCCGGCCGGATCTGAAGCAACTTCACTCGTCCGAGGGAATATACGCAGGAACTCTCCACACCTACGCTCGATTACCGCCCAAATCACCCGTCTGCGGCACCGGCGTGAGCAAACTCACCCGGACCAGGCAGAACGGGCCGTACCGTCCCGCGACCGCACGGCCCGTCCCGCTCCTCGGCTCAGCCGCGGGCGGTCACTTGCCCGGGTACGGGTAGAAGCCGCGGCCGCTCTTGCGGCCCAGGTCACCGGCGGTGACCATGCGCGCCATGATCTCCGGGGCGGCGAACTTCTCGTCCTGGGTCTCGTCGTAGATGTTCCGCGCGGCGTGCAGCAGGATGTCCACACCCGTCAGGTCGGCGGTCTCCAGCGGGCCCATCGGGTGGCCGAAGCCGAGCCGGCAGGCGGTGTCGATGTCCTCGGCGCTGGCGACGCCCGACTCGTAGAGCTTGGCGGCCTCGACGACCAGCGCGGTGATCAGGCGGGTGGTGACGAAGCCGGCCACGTCGCGGTTGACCACCACGACCTCCTTGCCGACGCCCTCGGCGAAGGCCCGGGCGGTGGCCAGCGTCTCGTCGCTGGTCTTGTAGCCGCGGACCAGCTCGACCAGCTTCATCAGCGGCACCGGCGAGAAGAAGTGCACGCCGACGACCGACTCGGGGCGCGCGGTGGCGGCGGCGATCCGGGTGATCGGGATGGCGGAGGTGTTGGAGGCGAGCACCGCGCCGTCCTTGGCGAGCTTGTCGAGCTCCCTGAAGACGCCCTCCTTGACGTCCAGCCGCTCGAAGACCGCCTCGACCACGATGTCCGCCTCGGCGACCGCGCCGAGGTCGGTGGTGGTGGTGATCCGGCCGAGCGCGGCCTCGGCGTCCTCGGCGGTGAGCCGGCCCTTGGAGACGAACTTGTCGTACGAGGCGCGGATGCCGTCGAGGCCGCGGCGCAGCGCCTCCTCGGTCACGTCGCGCAGGACCACGGGGTGTCCGGCCTGCGCGGAGACCTGGGCGATGCCGGCGCCCATCAGGCCGGCACCGATCACGGCGATCTGCTTGCTGGACGCACTGCTCATGGCTTGGTCTCCCGATGCCGTCGCCGCCCTGGTGGGCGGGCCCTGAAGGCGGCTCAAGGCAGGGATCGCCCACCGAGCCGCATCGCTCATGCGCCGGACTTTAGTGCCCGAACGGTGCCCGTGGTGCCATCCGGAGGTGTGATCTGCATCCGACCCGAGGCCCTCTCTTTCGGATCGATCCGACCGATCAGATCATCAGCCCGAGATCCTGGGCGAGGATCGCCGCCTGCACCCGGCTGCGCAGCCGCAGCTTGGCCAGGATCCGGCTGACATGGGTCTTGGTGGTCGCCTCCGCCATCGCCAGCCGCCCGGCGATCTCACCGTTCGACAGCCCCGCGCCGATACAGGCCAGCACCTCCCGCTCGCGCGGCGTCAGCTCCGCCACCGCCGCCCGGACCTCCGGCCCCACCCGGCGCTCCGGGCGGGCGAAGGTGCCGATCAGCCGGCGGGTCACCGAGGGCGCCAGCATGCCGTCCCCGCGGGCCACCGTGCGGATGCCGTCGACCAGGGCGTCCGCCTCCAGGTCCTTCAGCAGGAACCCGGCCGCCCCGGCCCGCAGCGCCCCGTAGACGTACTCGTCCAGGTCGAAGGTGGTCAGCACCAGGACCTGCGCCGCCCCGGCCGCCACCACCTGGCGGGTCGCCGAGACGCCGTCCAGCCGCGGCATCTGCACGTCCATCAGGACGACGTCCGGCCGCAGCTCCAGCGCGAGCCGGACGGCCTCCTCGCCGTCCGCCGCCTGACCGACCACCTCGAGGTCCGGCTCGGCCCGCAGGATCATCACCAGCGCCGCCCGGACCGCCGCCTGGTCCTCCGCGACCAGCACCTTGATCGTCATGCCCGTCCCGCCCCTTCCTCCGCCACCAACTCCCGCGGCAGCACCGCGCGCACGCTCCAGTACTCGCCCTCCGGCCCGGCCTCGAAGCTGCCGCCCAGCAGCGAGGCCCGTTCCGCCATGCCGACCAGCCCGGCCCGGGCGCCCGGCAGGGCCTGCCCCGCCCCGCGCCGGAACGGGCTGTCCACGGCGATCCGCAGCTCCCCCGGACGGAAGTCCAGCAGGACCCGCACCTCGCCCGGTCCGGCGTGCTTGAGCGCGTTGGTCAGCGACTCCTGCACGATCCGGTACGCGGCCAGCTCCACCGGCACCGGCAGTTCGCCGCGCTCACCGCGCTCGGCCAGCTCGAAGGCCAGCCCGACGTCCGGCCCGGCCGCCCGGGCCTTGGCGAGCAGGGCGTCCACCGCCGCCAGGTCCGGCGCGGCGTACGACTCGTCGGCCTCACCGCCGCCGCTGTTCCGCAGCAGCCCGACGATGCGGCGCATTTCGGCCAGGCCCTGGACGCTGTTCTCGCGGATCACCCCGAGCACCTCCACCACCGGGTCGTCCGCCGCGCGCCGCTGACGCCGCGCCATCGACTGCGCCCCGGTCGCGTGGATCGCGATCGCCGACAGGTGGTTGGCCACCACGTCGTGCAACTCGCGTGCCATCCGGGACCGTTCCGCGACCACCGCCTCGCGCCGGTCCATCTCGGAGAGCAGCGCGGTCTGCTCCGCCCGCAGCCGCTGGGTCTCCGCCTCCTGCCGGTGCTTGCGCACGATGTCGGCGGTCCACAGCGGGCCCAGGAAGATCAGGGTGGTGAGCACCGCCACCGCGACCGCCGTGCCCGAGTCGGTGTAGACGAACGTCAGGGTGGTCAGCACCAGCACCGAGGCGGTGCCGCTGACGTGCAGGACCGGCGACATCCGCCGGGGCCCGTACACCACCGCCGCGTAGAGCAGGTCGGTGTACATCAGGGTGGTCGCCATCAGGGCGCCGGTGAAGATGCTCCCGGCGAAGACCAGTCCGCCGAGGACGGCGATGGTGATCGGCCTGGTCCGCCGGAACAGCTCCAGGGCCGCCATCGCCAGCAGCGCCGGCAGCACGTGCCAGCGCGGTACGGCCGAGGAGTGGTCGTACACCTTGAAGGCGATCAGCAGCAGTCCGCCGAGCAGCCCGGAGAGCGCGATCGCCGTGTCGACCTGCCGCGGGGTGGGTGTGGGTCTGCGCACGCCCCCATCAGATCATCCCCGGCCCGTGCCCGGCTCCGGTGTCGGGAGGAGCCGCGCTACATCGAAAGATGCAGCCCGGTCCGTCCCCGCCGACGACGCGCGCGCGAGGGCGCTCCGGGAGCCTGGAACCATCGTCGAGACCCGGAGCACACCATGATCGTCACCCTCATCGCCTCCGCCGAGGTCGCCTTCTGGGTGGTTCTCGCGCTGGGCCTGGCCGCCCGCTACCTGCTGCGGTGGCGGACGGCGAGCACCGTCCTGCTGGTCGGACTCCCCGTGATCGACCTGGTGCTCTTCCTGCTCACCTTCTTCGACCTGCGCGGCGGCGCCACCGCCTCCTGGACGCACGCGCTCGCCGCGAGCTACCTGGGCTTCTCGGTCGGCTTCGGGCCGTCCGTGGTCCGCTGGGCCGACAGCCGCTTCCTGCACCGCTTCGGCGGCGGCCCGAAGCCGCTGCCCGCGCCCAAGTACGGCGCCGAGCGCAGCCGCCACGAGTGGCAGATCTGCCGCCGCACCCTGGTCTCGGTGGCGATCACGATCACCCTGATCACGGCGCTGAAGCTGTTCACCGACGCCGCCGGGACCGGCGTGTTCGACCAGTGGTACTGGCGGCTGGGCATCGCCGCGGCGGTGAACACCGCGATCGCCGTCAGCTACACGCTCTGGCCGAAGCAGCCGCCGGCCGGCGCGATCGTCGAGGACGGCCGGATCGTCGGCTGGCACCTCCCGGAGCGGTCCAGCCACTAGACGAGTAGATCCGAAGTTCCGGCCCGCCAAAGGGCAGAGGGCGTCCAAGAT